>JAGQPD010000741.1 GCA_020426865.1 Planctomycetales bacterium | reverse complement strand
TCGTTCATTTATTAAGCTCGCGAACATGCTATCCTTCTGATACGCGACGAGGCATCGGAGATTGGCGCCGACGACGTCGTCGGCATCAAGACGCACGTGCATGAATTGGGCGGCCTTATTGAGTTCATGGCGATCGGCACGGCCGTCAAGCGATTCGAAGGGATTCGCACCGTTACCTCGACACTCCCCACACAGGCAGTGATCCGCGACAAAGACACCTGGATCAGCCACGAGCAAGGGCTGTTCGCCACGGTCAAGAGCGGCAAGGGTGCCGACGGGTAGAGTATTTCAATCGACTGACTAAGTCACGCACCGTTGGCATTCGTCGCTCGCCCAAGACCATTCGAAAGGACGCCACGACCGTACAGCCGACTCGGACCTAAACTCGTCCGTCTCCATGGATCAAGTATTAACCCGCCAGCGGACGCAGAAAGGAAAACATGATAACGCACGCGCTCTCTAACGATGCGGGATTCGCCATTCACGATGCGGCCGCGGCCGTTTGCGGTAAACGAAACAAGAATGGTTCAAGTGCCAGACGCTCGCGACATATTAGGAGTCGAACTTCGTCGTTGGTCCTCCCAATGCGACTCGACCGAGATCCGACTCTATCGTGTTCTGGATGGCAAACATGTTTGGCCAACGACGATCGACGCACGGGACGTTTCGACCGCCGAGACGATTTGGCATTTTTTCTCCGCTCACCTGCCATGATGGTATCGTCGCACCGATACCTCGAACCTCGAGGTATTGGGCCTTTCACGGTCTAAACACCATTGCGAACAAATGGTGGCGGCCTTTCGCTTCGCCGCAACTTCGACCAACGCCACGCCAAGGCAACCAGAAGAGCCACGGCCGTCCATCTTAACGTCCCGGACTCAAAGACGATCGTCGCGTTGAAGACCATGAACAACATGTATCCATGTAGCAACCATCCGATATAAACCGTCCGATCGGCATAACTTTCTGCTGCGAAGTTCCACCACACGACGTCGACCATCCAAAGAAACGTGAAGAGATAGGAAAAGTAGATCCCCTCGCCGAAACCGCTAACTTGCCGAGTTCGCTCAACAGCATCTTCGTGGGACCATTCGTGCACGTAATGGAAAGTTGCCGCGACGTGGGCGAGAAACGCTATCAATCCCATGCTCCAAGACAACCGCATCCAGCGGCCGCGTTGAGACTTCGCGACCCAATCGGCGGTTCGACTTTCGAGCATCATCAACAGGCTGGCGGCGTAGAGTAAAAGCGATACACGAATGCTTCCCTTCATCGTCCAGCTCGCGAACTGTCCCAAATCGTCCGGGGCAATCATGATGCCGCGTCCTTGCCGAGCTTCTTATGCGATCCGTCGCAGGACGGAAGCTTTTGCGACAACCCGCAGATGCAATCATGGAGCCCCTTACCCTGTAGAATCCTGGCCGTACACTTTTCGACACGAGCCGCCCGGGCTTTTGATTGCTTTGCACCAGAAAAATGCAGCAAGTATGCGCGCCGTCGGCCTGGCGTCAATGCGTCGAAGGCTTTCTGCAATTCGGCGTTGGCCCTCAGTTGCGATTGAAGCTCGGGCGGTGTTGCAGGTTCGGGCGATTCCCCAAAATCGACCTGCAGACCGGCCCGTTCCACCTGGATCGCCTGGTCCAACAGTGATTTTACTGCCATTGCAAGCTTGTCAATCTCGCGAGCATTGACGAACCGAATCACACGTGCTGCGCGCGTGTTCTCGCCGGGTTTGCAGAGGATTCCTTTCGCATCGGTCAACAAAGCCCCCTTAAAGAAACCCAGTGTGCAACACTCCTTCAACGCACCCATGATCACGATATTTCCGTTCTGATAGGTATAACACGGAGCTCGCCATTTGAAATCCTCCTCCAACGGACACTGCAACACGATCTGTCGTAAGTGCAACAATTCCGTCGACCAACGCGCGGATCGTTTGATGAATTCGTCGACTTTCGGGTGCATACTCTTTCGACTCATTCGTTTGACTCAACGAAAAAGAACTGCGGTATCGGTCTGAGTGGCTGTCGACGGTTAACCAAGCTTCATTCAACTTGCGTTCGACGACCAGACCAGTCCACTCGAAAGCCTTCGCCGACAATCGCTCCCATCTCGCTCCCTTGCCACTGCGCGACTATGCCTCTGCGAGACGATCGATCGTTGGACCGGGTAGTTGGCGTTCCACGGCTTTCACCTTAGACCGAAAAAACGCCACACACAACTATCGTCGCACAAAGAAACTGAGAACGATACCTACTCCGCCAAAAACACATCCGAAGATGAGGAACAACACGGGCAAAAACCACAATTCGATATTCGAGTCGACCAACGCTTCGCCGGGCTGAACGGGATCGTAGAGCACCATGACTTCGCGTCCGACTGGCGGTGGTGAGGAATGGCTCTGTGCACTGCGAATCTCATGCTCAACGCCATCGATCTCATACGAAATTATCTCGCGATACCGTGTCTCCGTACGACGTCGACGGCGGCCATGCGAGGTACGCGTCGTGCGTGTCGAGCGAAACGATTCGACTTCTGTCACTCGCCCTTCCACGCGCTGCGCTCGCTGCACGAATTGGTAACGTACGACCAAGATACTGCCGCCGATCGTTGCGAATATCACACCGAACAGGACGAACGCGATCGAGATGATCGTAGTACTGGCTTTATTCTTCATACGGTCATCCTCAGTCATGCG
>JAGQPD010000740.1 GCA_020426865.1 Planctomycetales bacterium | reverse complement strand
CTGGGATGGACTCTCGCCATGTCATCGCCCGATTCGAGGCCGAGCGACAGACATTGGCGATGATGGAACACCCCAACATCGCCAAAGTACTGGATGCCGCGACGACCGAGGCGGGGCGGCCGTACTTCGTGATGGAGCTAATCCAAGGGGGGCCGATTACGCAACATTGTGACAAACATTGCGTACCAATCCGGCAGCGACTGGAATTGTTTATCACCGTGTGCCGGGCCGTACAGCACGCGCATCAAAAAGGGATTATTCATCGAGATATCAAGCCGGCGAACTTGCTGGTGGCACTCTACGATGGCCAACCTGTTCCGAAAATCATCGATTTCGGGATCTCCAAGGCCACCATGCAGCCGCTCACCGAGCGAACAATGTTTACGCAGCTCGGTCAGATCATCGGCACGCTGGAATACATGAGCCCCGAACAGGCGCAGTTGAACCAACTGGATATCGATACGCGTAGCGATGTCTATTCACTGGGAGTTGTTCTGTATGAACTATTGACGGGGGGAACACCGTTTGAGTCGGCGCGGATTCGCGGAGCGGCGTTTGATGAAATGCTGCGGATGATTCGGGAAGATGAACCACTGCGACCAAGCCTTCGCCTCAGTGCGTCCAAGGAGCGACAGGCGATCGCCGATACGCGCGGACTGGAACCGGAAAAATTGCGATCCACCGTGCGTGGCGAGTTGGATTGGATCGTGATGAAGGCCTTGGCGAAGGACCGGGGCCAGCGGTACGCGACGGCAGAGGCCTTGGCCAACGATGTGCAGCGCTATCTGGCAGGTGAAACCGTCGAGGCCTGCCCACCATCAGCCACCTATCGGCTGAGAAAACTGGCGGCGCGAAATCGGACCGCCGTGATCACACTGTCGGCAATCATGTTGTCGCTAGCCGTCGGGCTTGTGGGGACCGTCGTGCAATGGCGACGGGCGGAAGAGTTGGCTCGACAGTTCCAGGAAAACTCCCAACGGTCCGACGCAGTGTTGGCCCAACAGAACTTCGAGACCGGCGACGTTCAAGATATGGACTGGCGTGTCGCGAAAAATGTTCCAACTCTGAGCGCGGACCAGGGCGCTTTTGAATGGAACTATCTGCAACGACTGCAGTACGAATACCACCACATCGATAAGATTGACGGACGACGAGTCGTTGACGCCTTGGCGGTCTTGCCGGTGGCATCAGGGCATGAGTTGGTGGTTGTTCAAGATCAACGTCTGTCGCGCTATCCCCTTCCACTGACCCCCCATGCGACTCCAATTCAGAATCCGCGTGACGTGCAGTATTCCAATTATTGGTATTGGACGCCCGCCGTCGTGATCGCGGAGGAAGTCCAATGGATCGCGACTGTCAATAACCCGTCTGCCGGTCTTCAGGACGTGGAGCCCGGGCTGCTGGTGTCGTCGCTCGAGACGTACGAGTCGATCGACTTCTTGTCGTTCGATGAGATGGTGCGACGACTGGCAAACACCGCGACCGAAGAGGCAAAACCGAAGGATACGATACAGGAGGATGCTGATCAGGGAGATGCTGAAACAGAGAATCGAAAGCCGGACGCGACAAAACTGGAGGTGACGGCCATATGCATTTCCGCCGATGGGACTCGCATTGCCACCGGCCATCACGACGGAACCGTCGCGGGCTGGGTGATGACGGCTGACCATAAGTTGAAAAACGACTTTGTCGGCAGGCTGCACACTGACGCTATTATGTCTATGACGTGCGATCGAAGCTGTTCAACGGTGGTTGCGGCCAGCTGGGACGATACGATTTCGACATGGGACTTTGCTGCCGGTCAGCAGCGGCAACTTTATCATTGTGTGGGGCCCCTGTCGGGTGTGGCGCTATCGCCCAGCGGGAATCGTGTGGTGGGTGTGACCGAGAAGGGAGTGATCCAAATCATCTCGGTGGAGGACGGTTCGGGGACGTGGCATGACGAACCGATTATGTGTTTTTGTGCGGTAGTCTCGCCGAATCAAGAGTATGTCGCTGTGGGAGGGAACGATGGAACCATCCGCCTGCTCGAATTGGAGACTGCCAATATCCTGGCCACGCTGACCGGACACACCGGGGGCGTACGAAAGCTTGCCTATTCTGCGGACGGCCAGTGGTTACTCAGCGGTGACGACCGAGGACGAACGATCGTACGCAAGATTTCTGAACAATTGAAGACGCATTCGGCGCCTGCCACGGCAAATCAAGGCGTGCCCGCGAAGCGTGCCTACAAAGTCGGCAAGAGAATTGTGTTCGACCTGGCTTTCCATAAGCAGCGGAATGAACTGGTGATTTGCGTTGACAACGAGGTAAAGATCTGGGACGCCAAAACGGACGAGTTAACGACGCGGTTCACGATGGGTGGTGGGACGCGGAGTATTGGCTTCTCCCCGGATGGAAAGCAGGCAGTTGTCAGCAGTTGGGCTAGAGAGAAGGCCACCGTCGTTTTCGACTACCTATCCGGCGAGGAAATTGGCGGCAACAAGACTTATGACGCAAACGCTTCGTCGTTGAGCAACGACGCGCGATACCTCGCCATGAGCCGCGATCGCGATTTCGGCTTGAAGGCGAGCGACTTGTTCGTCATCAATTATCAAACGCAAAAGGCGTTGTGGGAGTGCTATAGTCAGATCGGTCGACACATCGGCTATGGAGTCGATCGTTTCGCCCTGGCTCCCAGTATGCCACATATCGCCTATTTCGCGCGGTGTCGTGGGCCGAATGGATATCAGGCCACGTTGGCTCTGTGGGACTTTGAAAATAACCGCGAGTTGTGGGCGATCGATGAAGCCCACGATGACGATATTCACAATATCAAATTCACGAGCGACGGAAAGAGAATCATCACGTCCAGCGACGACCATACGATCAAAGTCTGGCGAGCCGAAGATGGACGACTGCTGACGACAATGCGCGGACATCGCCGTTGGGTGACAGAGAGTGTGCTCTTTCCCGAGGAAAAGAGAATCGCCAGCACCAGCGTCGATAGCACCGTGCGAATCTGGAATCTCGATTCCGGCGAGGAACTGTTTTTGTTGCAAGGCGATGGCTCGCCGTTTAATTGTGTTGCTGTATCTCCCGACGGGAACACGTTGGCAGCCGGCACACAGCACGGCAAGGTCCTCATCTGGCATGGCGGACCCTTGAACTAACGATCGCCCCCAGCCAAGCCCGACACCCTGACCCAACAGACGCCCACGACCTGTGCCGGCCACAATGGTTGGGCACTCGACCACCTTCTTCCTCGATCGAGCAGTAATATGAGCATGCTCATATTAATCGGTGTCGTTTAATCGGTGTCGTGGCACGAAACGCATGCGGCCACCACACGTACCCCTACTCGAACGGCAGTGGGGGAATTCTCCGCCCTCCCCTTGACTTGCCACTGCCTATGAGTATACTTTGCAGTGCAAAGTATACTCATGATTGGAGGTTTGCCATGCGACTGGATGAGGCGTTGTCCCAGGTAAAGGTACTGAAGCGGCAAGTTGTATTGGTGCAGCGGTTTCGGTGTTATCGCTGGAACATGGTTGCCTTGACAGGGGCCGTCGGCATCTTGGGGGCAGTCAATCAACAGCGTTTCGTCGGTGATGCTCGGCACCATGTCATGGAATACGTGTCGTATTGGATTGTCTTGGCGGCGATCGCGCTAACCGTGGTGGGTAGTGAAATCCTGGCAAAGTATGTGTTTGTGAGTTCCGCCTACGAGCGACGGCAGACGAGAACGGCGATTCTTCAGTTCGCACCGTGTTTGACAGTAGGGGCGGCAATGACGTTGGGCATCGTGACGGCTTGTCCGGAGCATGCGGAGTTGTTGCCGGCGATGTGGGCCATGTGTTTCAGTTTGGGTCTGTTTGCATCTTGTACGCAGTTGCCGCGGGCGATGTTCGCTGTCGCGGCATTCTATTTGGTGGCCGGAGTGGTTTTGTTGCGAGTTGCCACCGACACGTCGTCGTTCACGCCGTGGGCGATGGGAATCACGTTTGGTGGCGGTCAATGGTTGACGGCAGTCGTATTGTGGACGGACCGGAGTTAGGCGAAATGAGTGTCAAGAAACGCGCGTCACGCGAACTCGAAGAAGACCAGTCGGGTCGATTTGCCTATGACGGGCTTGATCGGGTACTGCATGAAAAGGCCCGTCTGGGAATCATGACGTCGTTGGCGACCAGCCAGGAGCCACTCGTGTTCGGCGATCTCAAGCAGCTATGTTCGTTGACGGACGGGAATCTGAATCGGCATCTACAGGTGTTGACCGAAATTGGCTATGTCGCGGTCGTCAAGCAAGGTCAGGGACGGGGCTCACAGACTCTATGTCAAATCACTGCCAAGGGTCGTCGAGCGTTTGCGGAATACTTGCATGAATTGGAACGCGTCATGCAAGACGCGGCGAGTGCGGTCGAAGACAGATCGACCCACCGAGCGATTGAAATCCGACCATCGAAGAGTTGACCCGGTTGATGACGAAGGATTAGGAGGAGAACGATGCAGCACTGGATCCCGAAACGTCTACGCATCGCGCCAACTCTCCACGAGGCGATCACGACATCCGCGCCAACGCCACGTACGTCCTTGTTGATTAATCCTTTCTATCCCAAAGATCCGCATGCCAGCTTTGGCAAGCATGTCCTCACACCGACGCTGGCGTTGACTAGTGTGGCAGCCAGTACTCCCGGCGATTGGAGCGTCAAGTATTGGGATGAGAATCTTTTGCTCGGACATCCTCCCTATGATCCGTTTCCAGAAGTGGTTGGGATTACGGTGCACTTGACGTTTGCCGAGCGGGCGTATGAACTGGCACGTTGGTACCGAGCTCGCGGGGCGAAGATAGTGTTGGGGGGATTGCATGCGACGTCGTGTCCCGACGAGGTCCGACCGCATGCCGATTCGGTGGCGATTGGTGAAGGAGTACAGCTGTGGGGGAGGATCCTAAACGATGCTGCCAATGGTCGGCTGCAGCGCGAGTATCGAGGCGATTATCGGCGACCGTATCGCGACGACCCGCCGCCGCGCAGGGACTTGCTGCCGCGCAAAAGTTTCTTGACTACAACCAGTTTGATCGCCACGCGCGGCTGCCACAATCGATGCGGCTTTTGTTATCTTGCCACCGACGGCTTGCACATGCCGTACCTCATGCGTGACGTCGAGCAAATCGTGCAAGAGTTTCAGGATGACGGTCAGCCCTACGCGGTCTTCACAGACAACAATCTAGGATCTCGTCCCGACTACCTGCGAAAGCTGTGTACGGCGCTGCGACCGTCAGAAAAAATCTGGAGCGCGGCGGTATCAATCGACGTCACAGATGATCCGACTTTAGTTCGCGAAATGGCGCTGGCCGGTTGTACTGGCGTTTTTGTGGGGTTCGAATCGTTAAGCAATGCCAACATAACGGCATCTCACAAGAAGAGCCCGCATACCGATGAGTACGCTCGGCGAGTTGCCATTTTTCATGACCACGGCATTCAGGTCAACGGAAGTTTTGTATTCGGGTTCGACCACGATCGACCGGATGTATTTGAACAGACAGTCGAGTGGATCGAAGCGA
>JAGQPD010000739.1 GCA_020426865.1 Planctomycetales bacterium | reverse complement strand
GACGATTACCTGGTCAAGCCCTTTGCGTTTGCAGAATTGCTGGCGAGGATTGAGGCCCTATCTCGCCGAGTCGAACGATCGGTATCGTACGAGCTGCAGGAGGGCCCATTGACGTTGGACTTGCGGACGCGCCGAGTAACGCGTGAAGGCAAAGACATTGAATTGACACCAACGGAATTCAACTTACTGGAATTTCTCATGCGTAACGCCAATAAGGCGGTTACGCGTCGGATGTTATGCGAACACCTTTGGGACGCCAACTGGGAAGGTGTCACGAACGTCATCGAGGTTCACATCAACCGGCTCAGGTCCAAAGTGGACCGAGGATTTGACACACCGCTCATTCAGACGGTGCGCGGGATCGGCTATGCATTTCGTGCGTAACAACAGGTTTGCAACCCGCAGTCTACGTTTTCGCTTAATGGCGTGGAATGCCTTGGTCGTGATCATCACCGCTTGCGTCACGTTGCTCATGCTGCGGGAAGGGGTCCGGCGAACGTTGCTGCGGGAACTGGACCAGGTACTCCACGAAGACATTCGGGAGATCGAATTGGCACTCAACGAGCAGGAAGACACTGCCACGTTGACCGAACAGCTCGATCGCAAGGACGCCGGCCACGCGCAGCATAATTGGTTCGCACAACTGGTGGACGCACAGGGTGGCAACCTCTATCGATCGAAGCATGCCCCACCCGATGACGTCTGGCACTTACAAAAAAGCGGCCGAGCGGAAACGGTCGCGGAGTGGCGACTGCTTTCAAAACATTTGCCAATGCGCAAGGAAACAGTTCGAGTAGGTGCTTCGCTGGAAATGTTGCATGCCGATATCGCGCGCCTCGATCGCAACGTCCTCATAAGTGCCGCTTTCGTGCTGATTGTCGCGCCACTTGCTGGGTTCTGGCTTGCCGGACGCGCAACACGACCTTTGGCCAAAATCATCTCAACCACGGCTCGCCTCCGTCCATCCCAGTTGAACGAGCGCCTGGAAATCCGTGGCACCGGTGACGAACTCGATCGATTGTCCGAAACATTCAACCGCTTGCTGGACCGCATCGGCAACTATCTACAAGACAAACGCGATTTCCTGGCCAACGCTGCCCACGAACTTCGCACCCCCCTGGCTGCCATCCACAGCAGCATCGAAGTCGCCCTGGCCGGTGGTCGCACCAACGAGGAATATACCGAGCTACTGACGGAGATTATCGAGGAACTCGGCCGGCTCGAAGTACTGGTCAATCAACTGCTGCTGTTATCGGAGACCGAAACCGAACGGCTCAAGGTCGAAAAGACACACGTACGACTCGATCAACTTGTACTCCGATCGCTCGATATGTTCGAAGGGGTCGCGGAGCATCACGGCATCAAACTTGTCCACCTATCGTTTCCTTCGGTCACTGTCGAAGGCAACCAACAGCACCTGCGACAAGTCATCTATAACCTGGTGGACAATGCACTGAAGTTTACACCCGCTGGCGGTACGGTCACCGTCACGATCAATGTTGATGAAACAACGCGAACCGCCGTGTTGGCCGTGTCGGACACCGGCCCGGGCATCCCGGCCAACGAACTGCCACACGTCTTTGATCGATTCTTTCGCCGAGATCGCGTCCGGAGCGACGTTGCGGAGACGCCACAACGTAGTACCGGCTTGGGCTTGAGCATCTGCCAGTCGATCGTGCGTGCCCATGATGGTGAGATCGCTGTCGAAAGCGAATTGAATCGTGGTAGCCGGTTCATTGTTTGTTTGCCACACGTCGACACAGAAAACGGCACGGTGTCGCATTCTTTGATCCATTCCATGGTCGGCAACACGAGAACATGAACAAAACACGAGATCCTGCCCACCCTCACCCCACCTAAAACTCGACACTCCCACTAACTAAACTCTCAAATACTTGGACCGCAAATCATGTCGCAATCGCCACAATCAAATCCCAACGCCACGGAAATTTCCGAAACACCCTATGGAAACGCTGCGGGTTTTGCCCGCTATTTGAAATACGACATCATCTCTGGGCTATTGGTGTTTCTGATCGCCCTCCCGTTATGCCTTGCCATTTCCATGGCATCCGGCTTTCCGCCGGTCGCGGGGGTCTTTACCGCCATCGTGGGTGCGGTCCTGACGACGTTCCTCAGCAATTCCGAATTGACGATCAAGGGCCCGGCGGCCGGTCTGATCGTGATTGTTCTCGGCGCCGTCCAATCCTTCGGGCATACCGGCGGACAGGACCCGACCGCTGATATGAAGGCCTACCAAATGGCCTTGGCGGTGGCAGTGGTGGCGGGTGTCGTGCAGATTCTGTTTGGCATCGTCCGAGCCGGCATCTTAGGGGATTTCTTCCCGACAGCGGCCGTCCACGGCATGTTGGCCGCCATCGGCTGCATCATCATGCTCAAGCAACTGCCGGTCGCCGTGGGACAGTCGGCCAAGGGCGAACCGTTTGAAATCCTCAAGGAATTGCCCGACAAAATCGCCCACGCCAACCCCGAAATTGCCATCATTGGTGTTGTCAGTCTGCTGATTCTGTTCGGCTTGCCGTGGCTAAAGTCGCGGTTCAGTAAGAAATCGTTGATTCAAGTCGTCCCCGCGCAGTTGATTGTCGTCCTGGTGACGATCCCCCTGGGCATCTGGTTCAATCTGTCGGAAGAGCATACCTATTCATGGGCCGGCGCAACGTACACGCTGAACGATAAATTCCTCGTCAATGTCCCCAATAACCTGTTTTCCGCGATCATGCATCCCGATTTTTCTGTCTTCAGCAACCCAGAACTCAAGGGGGCGGCCATCAAATGGGTCGTCATGTTTGCGTTGATCGGCAGCCTCGAATCCATGCTCAGCGCCAAAGCCATCGATATGATCGATCCGTGGAAACGCAAGACGAACCTCAATCGTGATCTGCTTGCGGTGGGAATCGCCAACACGATAGTCGCCATGATCGGCGGCCTACCGATGATCTCGGAAATCGTGCGCAGCAAGGCCAACATCGACAACGGCGCCCGAACGCGATTTGCCGACTTCTGGCACGGCGCATTCCTGTTGGCATTCGTCGCCTTAGCACCGACGCTCATCCATCGCATTCCTACCGCCGCGCTGGCCGCCATGCTGGTCTATACCGGTTTCCGTTTGGCGTCTCCCAAGGAGTTCATGAATGTCTATAAGATCGGCATTGAACAACTAGTAATTTTCGTAACGACGATCATTGCCGTGCTGGCTACCGACCTGTTGATCGGAATTGCCATCGGCATCGCTACAAAATTTGCCATCCACTTGATCAACGGTGTGCCGATCCAATCGTTCTTCAAACCGTTTCTCGAAGTGCAAACACGGGGCGACAATACCGTCGTGATCAACGCCAAGGGTTCGGCGGTCTTCAGCAACTGGATTCCATTCAAGCGCCAAATCGAACAGCTTGGCCTGGTACAGAAAAACAATGTCATCGTCGATCTGTCGGGGACCACACTGGTCGACCATAGCGTGATGGAAAAACTGCATGAGATGGAACTCGATTTCCATCAAGCCGGTTTGGAATTTGAAGTCATCGGCCTGGATGCTCATCAACAGTTCTCCGAACATCCCTACTCGGCCCGAAAAAAAGGGATGGCACGTATCCGACGCATCACGGTCGTGACGTCGTCCGAGATCGAAAAACAGCTCGAATCCGCCATGGTCGATATGGGGGCCACAGGCTTTACCTGCATTCCCTGTCGCGGTGTTGGCCGCCGGGGACTCGCCGAAGGTCACGTCGCTGAAGATCAAGTACGTATCGAAGCCGTCGTCCCAAGCGAAATCGCCGAACGCATCTTGGCGTATGTCCGACGTAATATCGCACCGGAATATCCCGTTACCGCGTGTATCGAAACGGTAGAGGTTATCTCCCGAGAACAATTCGAGCCAGCAACGCTAGCGGAAACGGTGACCAGTTAGTCGGATCAGCGAAAACGTACCAATCGAAAAAGTAATCTAGAAACGGGCGCTATCGACCTGTCGATGCGGTGAACTGAATGGAAGTGTCGCCACATCGGTGGTAGCCTCGTCCAAAAATCGCACGAACCAATCGACACACTGAAACGCAGAAAGGACTCCGCGATGTGTAGGATTCGGCTTGATCTTCGATTATTCCTCTATATCTTGGCGGCGGCCGGGCATGCCGCCGCCGAGGACGTTGTGGACGTCGGCCAGTTGCAACAGCAGTTGGACGCGCTTAGCAAGCAGGTCGAACAACTGCAACAACATAACACGGCTCCGCCGGCCACAACAGAGACGTTGACAGACGCGTGGTGTGCACCTCCTGTGGAGAAGCCCCAAGGCGATAAGCCGACCTATCCGATCATCAAGATGACCGGCTTCTTCCACGCAGATGCCGGTTGGTTCGGCCAAGATGCGCTCAATATGCTTACACCGGTCGACGGAACACCGATTGGCGATATCCAAGATGGTGCTGACTTTCGCCGCGCTCGTTTGGCGGCGGTTGGAGATCTTACTGAAAACACCGGGTATATGCTGGAAATGGACTTTGCGTTTCCCGGACGCCCGAGCTTTATGGACGTGTGGGCGGAAGTAAAGGACACGTTTGCCTTGGGCAATTTCCGCGTCGGACAATGGCGACAGCCGTTCTCGATGGATGCCATGACCAGCGTGCGTGAACTACCAATGTTGGAACGTGCCTTGCCATTCGCCTTCGTTCCTTTCCGACAGATCGGTGCGGGATTCTATGGCAACAACGAAGCCGCGGACCTCACGTGGGCCTACTCAGTGTTCCGATTTCCCACCGACACGTTTGGCGGCAACGTCGGTGACAACGGTGGATTCGGTTTGGCGACGCGTTGGACTTGGGTCCCGTTGACGTCACACAACGACCACCGACTATTGCACATGGGTGTGAACTATTCATTTGGTGACCCAGCCAATGACGTTGTGCGGTATCGCAACCAACCCGAGTTCTTTGTATCAGAAACGGGAGGAGCTGATTTGGTTCCCGCCGCTGTGCCGGCGAACGTGCCGCTGTTCGTCGACACTGGCATCATACCGACTCAGAACTTCAATCTATACGGAGCAGAAGTGGCTGGAGTCTTGGGGTCATTCTGGCATCAGAGCGAAGTCATCTTCTCCCACATCAACCGAACCGGCGGCGGTGACAACTTCTTTTGGGGTGCATACTCTCAGATCGGCTACTACCTGACCGGCGAGGTGCGGCCGTACAATCACAAAGGCGGTGTGTTGACCCGAGTGACACCGCTTGATCCCGTTGGCAAGTGCCATGGGTTGGGTGCGTGGGAAGTTGTCGGCCGGTGGTCGTACATCGATCTGAACGATGCAACCGTCGCCGGCAATGAATTGACCAATCTATCGGCCGGCCTCAATTGGCATTTGAATCGCAACCTCAAGTGGCAGTTCCAGTACATCCACGGATTCCTCGACAACATCGCGGTGGGGCAGAGCAATGCCAACATCTACGCGATGCGAGTGCAAATGGATTTTTGATGGCCCGCCAATGTTACCCAGCTCTCCCCCGTAAGGAGTTGCGAAGGACAAGCAACGTATACATGTCACACGTTGCCGCAACTCCTTATGGGGAGAGGGCTGGGGTGAGGGTTGGGGAGGGATACGGCTGGGACAGCCATGGAACATTATTGGTAAACCTGGTGGCGTATGGCTGTTGCGGGATGTTATATTCATTTCGCCGCTGTCGAAAGACATTTTTGAAAGCACTTTGCCGAATTCCAGGAGTACACGAATCATGCGTCACTATTGTTGCATCGCGATGCCCGTTCTATTGCTTTATCTTGCTCCCCTGCCCTTGCCCGCGGGGGCGCAGGACCCAGTCAAACCGCATATCGAGCGTCTCGATCCAGCGTTGGATGCCGTGATCGACGTAGCGGCGCCGATTGAGATCCTGGCCGACGGCCGCGAGTGGAGCGAAGGTCCGGTCTGGCTAGCCGATCAACAGGCCGTCATTTTCTCCGATATTCCGAACAACGCGATCATGCGTTGGAAGGAAGGCGAGGGACTGACCGAATACCTCAAGCCGGCCGGCTACACGGGCGAAAAGAAACGGGGCGGCGAAAGTGGTTCCAATGGCCTGGCGCTGGATCAGCAGGGTCGCCTTCTGCTCTGCCAACATGGTGATCGACGTGTGGCTCGCATGGACGCACCACTTGACAAGCCAGCGGCAAAATTCGTGACGCTCGCCGATCGCTGGGATGGTAAACGGTTCAACAGCCCAAACGACCTGGCGGTGCATCCCAGCGGTGCGATCTACTTTACCGATCCTCCCTACGGCTTGGAAAAGCAAGTCGACGATCCGGCTCGAGAATTGGATTTCCAAGGCGTCTACCGACTCGGGTCAGACGGCACCTTGTCACTATTGTATGGCAAGATGACTCGCCCCAATGGCATCGGGTTTTCGCCCGATTACAAGAGGTGCTACGTGGCACAATCGGATCCAGACGCTCCTATTTGGATGGCCTTTGACGTGGCCGAAGACGGGAGCCTGAAGAACGGCCGGGTCTTCTTTGATGCCACACATCTGGCAAAGGATCGCCAAGGATTGCCCGACGGACTGAAAGTTGACAAACGTGGCAACGTGTTCGCCACCGGCCCCGGCGGCGTGTTGATCCTCTCGCCGGAAGGCAAACACCTGGGAACCGTGATCACCGGCCAAGCGACCGCGAATTGCACGTTTGGTGGCCCCCAACAGGACGTGTTGTACATGACCGCCGACATGTTTTTGATGAGGGTTGCCTTGAAGCATCCAGCCAAGTAAACAGAGTTTTGCGGTTATCGTTGTCAACGATTTTCAATGACGATGTCATCACGTGCGTTCGTCAGTTCGAACGTGGTGACAACGTCGCTGGGCCCTGGGTCGCGCCGCGCGTAGGTATGGGAAACACTATGCGGTCGCGGCCCAAAATTCGATACAATCCGCAAGGTACCGGCACGTAATCCTGTCAGCTTAAACGTAAGCTTTCCGTCGCCACGTGCTGTTGTCAACTTATCCGAAACCGCATACATCCAAGTTGCTTGCGGATTGTCCGTGGTTAACGTCACCGGCTGATCCCATTCAGCGGCGAAACGATCGAGCTCTTCGGGCGTTCCGTGAATTTCACCGCTGACGTCAATCAAGGGCCATAGCTTAACCGGCCCCAGCTCCTGTCCAGCACGGACGGGCCCCACGAAGGCCGGGCCATATCGCTCGCGGTCCGATCGTTGCGGTTCAACGTAGAAGTAATAGATCGAATCGCCCAGCTTTTCGTAATATGGATTGATCGCTTGCAACGATTCCAGCACAACACGCCCTTGCTCATCGGACGACGTCCAAACGGGACCGCTGATTCCATCGGTCGGAAACGGCCCGGAACTGGCAAGTGCCGACGTACGATGGAAGAATCGAACACGAGCGTTGGCGATTGGTCGCCCATCCGTTGCCGCAACGACGACAAAACGAGTCGTTTGGGACCGCTTCAATGTGAACGTCGATTTACGATTCGGCTTCAATTCGACGTGATAGAACTGGGCCTCCTCAAAACCTGGCACCCGAACGCTCACCGTAACCTGTTGATCGGTGCAGCCTGTCAGCTCAACCGGAACCGACGACAGTGAACCGTCTTCATAGCGTTCACCGAACGCGCCGCCGGTGACACTGAACCATCCATCTTCCAGGAGAGCTCCTTCCGTATCGACGAACTCGATGGCACTCGTAAACGTCGGCGGTTTCGCCCGCTCATCGTCGTCGCCCGTACGAGGCCGCAGCACGAGTAGGACTTTTCCCGTCTCCAATTCGTCTTGCCAATCGCCGGGCAACGGAAACGTGACTTCGCCCTCGGCATTCTTTTGCTGCATGCCGTTGAATCGCACGGTGTACTGAACCTGGTACAGCCCGGGTTCGTCAATGGATTCCAATCCCGATGCGAGTACCGGCAACTGTGCCGTCTGTTGGGGCTTGAGTCGCCAGCGTACCATTTGCGGCATGCCGGAATACCATACGTTCTTCACATCGACGTCTTCGCCAGCGGCATTGGTGACGTGAATTCGATCGCCTTGCCGAACGGTTTCACTGGCAAAGGTGATCTCCCGGTCGCTCACGTTCTGCACATGAAAGACGACTCGCACGTTTGTCTTCAGTGGGATACCTGGCAATTGGGACGCGTCTTCGACAACGTACTTCGGCAGACGAAATTCAATCGCCGCCCGCAAGCCATCTCGCTCAGGACCCCATACCAGAGGTTTCTCGTTTGGCGCCTGATCCGTGTCACGGATTGTGAACGACGCCGAATTCGAAACGACTTCGTGCGGCCAGGCGGTGGCCTCTTTTCGCTCGGGTAAGCGCGCTCTCACTTCATCAATCATCTCCTGACTGGGACCACGATATCGTACAGTCGCACGGTAGTCACCCGGCGGTAAGTCGTAATCCAGCGGCGGGTTGAATCGCCCGGGGCGCAACACGACCGTCAACGTCTGCCCGGGCGCCAATTCATGTAACGATTGGCCACTGAGAAATCCAATGAGATCGCGTTCGAATTCTCGCTCGGCGCGCAACACTTGCCGTCCGTCGGCATCGGTA
>JAGQPD010000738.1 GCA_020426865.1 Planctomycetales bacterium | reverse complement strand
TAAGAAACATTATCGGACGTTGGGGTGGGTTGGAAAACGGGGCGAAAAGCGCCCCGCCGGGACTATGGATTCTGTTCTAAAAAGACGCCGATGCGACGAAATTTTTCGTAGCGCTTTTTGACCAAATCGTCCGGCGTGAGCGTCTCGAGTTCGCGGACCGATTTCAGCAGGTAGCGTTTCAGTCGTGCTGCCATGCCATGGTGATCGCGATGAGCGCCGCCGAGCGGTTCGTCGATGACATCGTCGACGACGCCGAATTTGCTCAAGTCTTCGGAAGTGAAACGCAACGCTTCGGCGGCCTTCTCGGCGTACTGGTTGCTCTTCCAGAGGATGCCGGCACAGCCTTCGGGGCTGATGACCGAATAGTACGCGTGTTGCAGGACGGCGACGCGATCGCCCACGCCCACGCCCAACGCTCCGCCCGACCCGCCTTCGCCGATCACGACGCACACGATCGGTGTGGTGATGCGTGACATCTCGAACATATTCTCCGCGATTGCCTGGGACTGGCCGCGTTCCTCCGCGCCCACGCCTGGGTAGGCGCCGGGCGTATCGATCAGGCAGATGATGGGGATGCCAAACTTTTCGGCCAGCTTCATTTTCAAAAGTGCTTTGCGGTAGCCTTCGGGATGGGCACAACCGAAGTAGCAAGCAGAACGTTCCTTGACGTTGCGACCTTTCTGATGTCCAACGACCATCACTTTGTATTTGCCGAGCTTGGCAAAGCCGGTGAGCATGGCGCGGTCGTCGCCAAAGTTGCGATCGCCGTGCAGTTCAACGAATTCGTCGAACACCAATGTCAGGTAATCGCGAGTTTGCGGTCGATCTTGGTGTCGAGCAACTTGGACTCGCTGCCACGGTGTCAGGTTTTCGTAGATCGCCTTCGTCGATTCGGTTAATTCGCGCCGCATGGCACGCAGTTGATCTTCGTCGCGCGATGAGGGTGGGTTTTTTTCCAACGTTTCGATGCGAGATTCCAGATCGTAGATGGGTTGTTCGAACGCCAAGCCTGGGTTGCTGCCACGACGGATCATCGATTTGCCTTTGGGAGAATGACTGTTTGCTTTGTGGATTTTCTGTCACCGCAACCGCGGATGACGATACAGGGAGTTGGGTTAGTTGCCTGACGGTGGTTGTTTCCATTTGAACATGCGAATCGCGGCGACTTTTTCGAACCATTGAGCGAGCGATTCGGGGCGATGCTCTGGTTTTTTGGCCATCATATCGGCCACGAGTTTTGCAAATTCCGGTGTTGCGCTATCGCAAAATGCGCCGAGAGCAGGAATGGGGGCCCGCACGTGTTTGGTCAGCAGGTCGTTGGCGCTCGTGCCGGTGTAGGGGAGTTTGCCGGAAAGCAGTTCGAAGATCATGCACCCGAGGCTATAGATATCGGCTCGAGCATCGATCGCTTCGCCACGAATCTGTTCAGGCGACATGTAGCTGCGAGTCCCCTGCACTTTTCCGCGGCCGGAGAAGAACCGACCGAAGCCTGTCTTGATTTTCTGGGCGATGGCGAAGTCGATCAATTTAATGTGCGAATTCTCATCCAGCAAAAAGTTGTCGGGCTTCACGTCACGATGGACCCAACCCTGTTCGTGCATGTGTTGCAGTCCCCGCGCCGATTGCATAATGATCGGCTCGAGGTCGTTCACCAGCTGCTCGGTTGCCAATCGCATCGCCTGTTTGAGATTCACCCCCGAACAGTAATCCATCACTATGTAGGGTACGCCCCGGTCGATACTGAAGTCATGAATGCTATTGACATTTTCGTGGCTGAAGTTCCGGCCCACTTGGAACTCGTGCCGCAACATGGCGATCTGTTCCTTGTTGGTGCGATAGTCGCGCTGCAATGCCTTCAGCGCCACCCGCTCGTTGTCGGTGGAATTCATGGCCTCCCAAACCTGCGTAGTGCTCCCCGCACGAACCAGCTTCATCAGCCGATATGGTCCGATATAGTCGCGTTCAACCGATGACACGAAACCACAAATTCCTTCGTTGGGGGGCCGATCCGCCGGGCCCCGGTGGGGGATGGAGCTACCACAATCGAACCGTTTTGACCGCGGCAGGCTGTGGCTAACTGCTTGGCATGCAACAGGTTAGGGCGGTGGTTGTGCAATCCGCGTGACGCCGCAGCCGGCCCCCCTACCATCGTTTAAGTCTATCCGATGCCGGAAAATCCGCAAAGGTCGTAGCGGCACACGGCGCCAGCCGTCGGGTGTTTTACCACCGGACGGCTGGCGCCGTGCCGCTTAGTAGGCCACGTTCACCAGGAACAGGCCTTGGGGCGGTGCGGTCCGTCCAGCCGAGCGACGATCTTGTTGCCGTAGGACACGCCCCACCCATTCCGGACGCTCGCGCCCCTGCCCTACCAGGACCAGCGTCCCCACTATGTTGCGGACCATGTTATACAAAAATCCATTGCCGGCGATTTCGATGGCGATGTGTTGCGGATCTTCCCGACAGACCTGCAGCTTCGTCACCGTGCGGACCGTCGACGCCCGTGGTGAACCAGATGCCTGAAAACTGGCAAAGTCGTGCGTACCCACCAGCATGTTCGCTCCCTGCTGCATCGGATCGTGATCCAACGAGCCGGGCAGGAACCAGCAATAATCACGGCGAAAGACGTTGTGCACCGCACCATGTTCGAGCACGTAGCGATAACATTTTTCAATCGCATCGCGCCGAGCATGAAACGCGTCGCAGACGGCCTGGATAGATAACAAACGGATATCCAACGGCAGATTGGCGTTGATGGCCCGCAGTAGCACATCGGGCGTCAAACGCGTGTTCCAGCGCCCGCTGGCGACTTGGCCCAACGCATGCACTCCAGCATCCGTTCGACCGCTGCCGGCAATTCGTACCGGTTGACCAACGACGCTGGTGATGGCGTCCTCCAAGACCTGCTGAATCGTCACGCCGTTGGGTTGGACTTGCCATCCCGCGTAACGGGTGCCGTCGTAGGCCACCGTTAGCTTATAGGTTTGCATGGTCCCTACCGAAATGCGACATTATATCGGCGTCACTTGCCCCGTCCAGCGACCGACGGTCCCGTCCACGCAATTGCGGATCAGCCGGGGACTGATAAATGCCATATTGCCGACTAGCATGATCAGGCCGAAAGTGATCATCCCCATGCAAAGTGCAATGCCCAGATGCAAGGGGACCGACAAGGCCACGACGACGGGACGCGTCCAACGCGGCCATACCAGGGCGGGGTACGAGATCTCCCAGGCAATGGTGATATGCGTCAGCAGATCAATCAGCCACGGCGTGTGAGCTGTCCAGGTCATGTCCCACGACTGGTACTCGTAGTTGGCCAGGGCATACCAGAGCGCGGTTCCGTCCCACCAAAAATCGCCTTGCAGTTTCCCAATACCGGCAAAGAAATAGATGATGCACATGTGCA
>JAGQPD010000737.1 GCA_020426865.1 Planctomycetales bacterium | reverse complement strand
AGTTTCGGTTGCTTGGCAGTGAAGGGATTGACAACGACGACGACGGGCTCGTCAATGAAGATGGCCCCGGAGGATACGATCCCAATCGCGATTGGGGCTGGTTCTGGCAACCGCGTCACATCCAAGGGGGCGCGTACCGCTATCCATTTTCCATCGAAGAAAACCGTTTGGTTGCCGACTTCATTCGCCAACATCCCAATATCGGTGGCGCTCAATCCTATCATAACGCCGGCGGCATGATCCTGCGGGGCCCAGGCGCCAAAAGTGATGCCTACCCACAATCGGACGTCTTGGTCTACGACGCACTCGGCAGAAAAGGCGAACAGATGTTGCCCGGCTATCGCTACATGAACGTGGCGCAGGATCTGTACGAAGTCTACGGCGGTGAAATTGATTGGCTCCATTGCTCGCAAGGAATCTTTGCCTTCACCAACGAACTGTTCACGCCCTTCAACTACTTTCGTGAACGGGAAGAGGGCCGCGGGTACTTCGGTTCGTCGGAAACTCAACGCCGCTTCAATCAGTTGTTGCTACTCAATCAGGGCTTTGTTCCATGGACAGAAACCGTGCATCCTCAGTACGGACGGGTCGAAGTCGGTGGGGTCAAAAAGAGCTGGCAACGTCAGCCGCCATCGTTCTTGCTGGAAGAAGAATGCCATCGCAACATGGCCTTCACGCTCTATCATGCCGATCAGCTGCCGCAGGTCTCCTTCCAAGACGTGACCGCCCGCCGGCTGAGCGCCGAACTGCTAGAGATTACGGCGATCGTGGAGAACTCACGACTGATCCCCACGCGCTCTGCCATCAACATTCGCTACAAGATCACGCCACCGGACATCGTGTCAATTGAGGGGAAGGACCTGGAGGTCGTTACGGCCATGTTGGACCATGAGCCATTCTTTCGCGAAGCCACGGCGCAAACCCGAAATCCCGCTCAGGTAACAGTCGACCAAATACCAGGGCAAGGCGTCGTCTACGTCCGCTGGTACGTGAAAGACGCCACACAAGGCCGCGTCAAAGTGAAATCGGTCAAGGGTGGCGAAGACGAAATCGAATTCAACGTTGAGCTCGGACGGTAGCAATACC
This sequence comes from Planctomycetales bacterium, assembly GCA_020426865.1. Classification (GTDB taxonomy): domain Bacteria; phylum Planctomycetota; class Planctomycetia; order Pirellulales; family Pirellulaceae; genus JAGQPD01. Next base: position 2,898 of record JAGQPD010000737.1, on the reverse strand, counting down.
ACGCGACGTGACACGGCTGCTTAGGTTATACGGCTGTCCCTCGCCGTGTCGCGGCATCGCCCCACCGTAAGGAGCGGGCGCGCAGAAACAAACCAGCTTGTACTTCGCCGGCTACCGGGTCAGATGATATAAGAATACCGCGGCCGCATCCGAGACATTCAGTGAGTCGACCCCGTGCCGCATCGGCACGACCGCAGCATGTGTGCATCGTCGTAGAATGGCGTCATCAAGCCCGTCGGCTTCATTGCCCAAAACGAGTGCCCAACGGTCGGGGGGGACCAGCTGGGTCAAAGGAGTCGCCTCAGAGGAAATGGCCGCCGCGATTGTGGCAAACCCCACATGAGAGATATCCTCCAAGAATTGACAGATATCTCCCATCTCAATGATAGATATTGAGAAAATATTCCCCATCGAGACGCGGACAGCGCGACGGGACCATGGGTCGGCGGATCTAGGGCCGAGAACGACACCGTCCACACCGAACGCCGCGCCCAGGCGGATGATCGAACCGAGGTTGTCGGGCAATTGCGTGCCGGGGAGGACGATCCAGTGCTTTGTCGCCTGCCAGTCGACGGTGGCAGGATCGGCAGGAGGGCGACGGCCGCAAGCGAGAACACCGGCGTGAAAGTTGTATCCGACTAATTGTTCGGCGATTGGTTGGGGAACGACGATTTTCCGATGGGTGCCGGCGAGCAGATCTTGCATTGACGAGAGCCTACGGTGGCTGACGAGGACCGACTGCACTTCCAGGTCGCTAGCGATCAGTCGTTGGACGACGCGATAACCTTCGGCGATGAACGTACCGGACCAGCGGGTAGGATTTCGATGGCGCAGGTCGCGAAAGGGATCGAGTTGGTGGTCGGAGAGGTCGTTGACGAGGGTCCAGTCGGTTGGGTTCATGGCCGTACAGCGCGAATTCCGGACCAGCTACCGCGAAAGGGGAATGCCGTTTTGATGTACGTCAGGTAGACAACGCCAGAGGCCGCGGCAACCCCCCAGGTCCCCTGGCCGTTTTGGGGACGGCCAAAGATGTGGGTACATCGTGGTTGGTCGGGGCGTGCGACGTTGATCGCGACAACTTCGCTATCGCCGGCGGAAAGAAAAAGAGTATTCGTTTTTTCGTCGAGTGCCAGTTGATTGGTATGTCCTGGGCTATTCCACCAGAGGTTCTTGAGCTGTTGACAATTCCACGGGTTCCACCAGGCAATTTGTCGAATATTCGCGGGGTCGGCGACATCGAGGATTTCCAGACCGCAATAGTCGACGGCGGCATACAACCGATTACGATGGACGATCACATTATTATAGGCTTGCTGTTTCTTTCCCAGGACCGGATTCAGGTATCGCCCAATCTCGCGAAGTTTGCGCGGATTTGCCGCATCGATGACTCTTAGGCCACCGGCGTCGAAGGCAACATACAGTCGATCTTTGTCGACACCGAGACCTCGTGCGTTGGGCATTTGGACGCGATTGGGATTGGGACGTGGAAAGTTGATGTCGGGCAGGTATCTGGCGATTTCCGACACGGCATTGGGATTGGTTACATCCAACGCGATGACACCGTAGTTCATCGCGCCCAGATACGCGGTACGACCAACCACTCGGATCGCCGCCGTACCGTGCAGGAGTTCAGATGACATCCACACGGCGGTAACGCGCGGAGCCGTGACCTGGGCGACGTCAATGACGGCCATTCCGGCGCGCGAGCCGGCGTTGTCAAAGAGGTCTCCCAACGCGACGAACAGATAGTGCCCCTGTTGCGTCACGTCCATCGCATCGAGATCCATCAATTGCGTCGGTGAAACATTGGCAATTTCCCGCGATCCCTGCTGTCGCGGGGATACTCGTAGCACGCTCAGCCCCCCGGTCTTGGATGCCACAAACAGGACGGTCGCATCTCGCGAGTCGACCACAATGGATTGTGGGAGATGGTTTCCTGTCGAATGTTCCCAAAGCAACACCATCGGCTTTGCTTGTTCCAAGGGCGCAGCTTGCCCGGCGGCATGTTCCACAGACCCTAATCCGCCGAGCAGTAGGCAACCACCGATGAATGAGCTGAAACGAGCTATGTCACCAGTCCTTTCGTAACCATCATGAAGACATCTTCGAGGGTCGGGTCTTTTTCGGCAAAATTGCGAATCCCGACATCGTTTCTAGCGAGATCGCGCAGCAATCCCGCCAGGGCATTGTCATCGGCAGAGAGTTCGACCGTCACCTGATGATTGTCGACTTGGCAATCCAGCAGATGTGGGTTGCTGCGGATGATCGTAAGTCCAATGTCCATATTACTGGTGAATTTGATGTTGACGATTCGATTGCGACGGATACGTCGATAGACTTCCTCGATGGGACCATCCATCAGCAGTTGCCCACGTTCGATGATCCCGATGGATGTGCAGCAATCGGCCAATTCGGTTAGGATATGGCTGGAGATCAGAATCGTCTTTCCCATCCTGCGGAGTTCTTTCAGCAGGGCTTTGACTTCCAGTCGCGCGCGTGGGTCAAGGCCGCTGGCGGGTTCGTCGAGAATCAACACGGGCGGATCATGGACCAGCGTCTTTGCCAGGCACAGGCGTTGCTTCATTCCGCGGGAGAGGCCGTTGACAAAATCATCACGCTTATAGGTCAGGTCGAGTAGTTCGAGCACATCGGTGATAACTTGTTTGCGTTTGGAGCGGCCAATGCCGTAGGCGACGGCAAAGAAATCGAGGAATTCCCAGACTTTCATCCCATCGTAGACGCCGAAGTTATCGGGCATGTAACCGACGCTGCGGCGGACATTCATCGGATCGCTGGTGACACTATAGCCGTTGACGACCCCTTCACCGCGACTGGCTTTTAACAGAGTTGCGAGAAAGCGGATGGAGGTACTTTTCCCGGCGCCGTTGGGACCGATGA
>JAGQPD010000736.1 GCA_020426865.1 Planctomycetales bacterium | reverse complement strand
CCCATCGGCCGGTGATCGTGTGGACCAAGTGCGACCTACCGACGAGTCGATCGACGATCCGGGAGTGGGAAAATCTTGCCGGCCGTACCTCCGCCACCGACGTACCGGGTCCGTCGTCGATCGCTACCAGTACCGTAACCCTGAATGGCATCGAGGCCTTGAAGCAGTCCATCGTTGCACGCCTTGCCGAGCACGACGTTTTCATTTCGGACATAGTTGGAACGACAGCTGTTCGATGCAGCCAGTCTTTGCAGCGAGCCGCCGAACACTTACAGGCGGCCTTGGCGGCTGCCAGTGCCGGTGTTGGTGACGAAATAGTGGCTCTTGAATTGCGGTCGGCACTCGAGGGATTGGGCGAAGTCGTCGGGACCGTCTATACCGATGATGTGCTCGATCGGATCTTCAGCCGGTTTTGCATCGGCAAGTAGTCCCGTTACTCTCTCATCGTGAATTCGATTTCGGGGTTGTCTGGACTGTCGGATCGTATCGCGACGATTCCGTTTCGCTCGATCGTCAGTTCATCGCGGCCAACGCGGACGGTATAACTCCCTTCTTGGAACACTGGAGGACGGAAAGCGGTCCCCAATGCTCGAACCGTGTAGACGATGTCGTTGTTGTATTCGTTGACAACTTGTACGACCGGATTGATGGTATCGGGGAATATGAGCGTTGGCAGATAGGCAATCGGTTTGCGCGCGTAGTTGTCGTATTGATGGAAGGTAATGGGCCAACCGGGATACTGGCCGTTGGCCCCGTCACCCGCGACATCCGCCTGGCGTGGCCAACATTCGAATGTGATCTTACGGGTCGGCTTATGGAATCGCACGATGCCGAATCCCGCTCCATTCTCGTTCGCCGCCGTTGGATTCGCATACGCCAACATCGTAACCTTGTTGCCAAAGCCATCATAGTAGCGGCCGGTAAAGGGGAGTGGGCTGGTAGGGTCGTGTGATTGTGATGCTTCCAAGGGCCACCACCAGCGGCCGTAGTAGTTGACGATCGATGGTACGCAAAACGAATAACTGGCGTCCTCCCAATCGTTGATGCCCTGATGGATGACGGTCGCTAGATGCTGGTCGCCCGCAATGTGGACGGCGAAACAGCGACGTAGTTCCCGCAGCGCGCGGGCACGACCAGATTGTGGCCAGCCATTTGAGTCCAGATCGGCAAGGAGTCTGCCGTTGTTTTGTCCGTGGATGTGCGCGCCTCCCGCAAAGATCGTCTGCGATAAAACCGCCTTCATTTCCACGCCACGCCATTGCTGTCCCCACTTTCGGAGAAACGCCAATTGTCGCTCTCCGAGCAACTCTGCTTCGGGAACGTCGATCGAAGCGCGATCGTAGTCGGGATCGTTGATATGGTCCGGTCGAGGGCCTTGTGGTGGTATCAATCCGGCCGGCCCTGTTTTCCACTTGCGGTCTTCAACAATGGCGAAGTCAATGCCGCCCACATTGAGCGATGTGTAATACACACCGATGTTCTGTTTGATCGGTGTCGCGTCAAATGGGTCGGGCAAGTGACTGGTTTGTGCCCTTTGCACCATGTTCACATAGTCGGGACTCATCAAGTATCCGCCATCTGCTGCCCCCGGCAGATGCGCAACTCCGCCTCCTTCACCCCATAGATTGCCGTGACCTACGTCGTGATCGTCCGGGATCGTGATCGTCGGTCGGTTTCGAATAATGTCGCCAAACTGTCGTCCAAACAACAGCCAGGCCGCCGTGTGCTGGCGATGGTCGTAGCTCTGGTCCCCCGCAAAAAACAACAAATCCGGGTCGAGCCGCTCGAGATTTGCCACAATGTCCGCGCGCGGGCCGCGGTCGGTGTTGGAATTGCATGACAGACCTGCCAGGACTATCGTCTCTTTCTCTACCGGATCACGCCGAATCGTGCCGCCGTAGGTCGCCCCGCCCGCGTGCACAACACGATATTCCCAGGTGTGTTTCGTATCCCAGTTGTCAAGGCGAAATGTCGCCAACCAACCGGTCGGGTCCACTTCCGCGGTAGCCTCCTCCTGCCATCGATCCCCACGCTTGATTTGCAGCGTGACTTGCTTGGCTTCGCCATCCCGCAATGGATAGAGCTGAGCACTTAGCTTCAGCGCCGTATCATCGACCGTGTAAAGTGCGAAACAGATGATCTGGTCACGCGCCACCTCCGGTATCGTTGGCGGACCACCCGTTCGCTCGATCCGGATCGGCGCTGGCTTGTCGGAAACCCCGGGACCCTCCTCTTGTGCGACCCCGATCGACGTCGTCCCCATCGCCAACAGCCATACTCCCACACAAAAGTACGCTCGACCGGGCATGGGCCAGCCTCTGTCACTGTGTTCAAAGGCACTGTGTTCAAAGGCACTGTGTTCAAAGGCACTGTGTTCAAAGGCACTGTGTTCAAAGGCACTGTGTTCGACAAGATCCCTGCTCTGGTGTTGCATGATGTCCCTTCTTGTTGGATGTATGGGAGCGCTTTTCAGCGGTTCCGAGATGATCGCTCCAGTGCCAATTCCTTTGCAATTTTCCCTTTGTAGCCTGCCTCCTATCGCACCTCCTATTGCATCGGCCTCCTATCGCATCGAGATGGCCATCATGACCGATGGCAACGCGCCACGCAACCGGCGAGCGACCACCGGCGGTGTTGTGCCACATCCGGCAATGTGCGCTAATTCGCACAGTTGTCGCGCCTATGCCCTTGTTCCGATTAGTCGAATTACGCCCACGGCGACACCCAAAAATCAGTTACGACCTATGCGACGCGCGCAACGGTCCCTTGTCGTTCTGTTTCAAGTGTGCCGGCACATGGTTTGCGGCTTCTGCAGGCACGCACGTTGTGATCGCGCCAGCACAAGGAGAACACTGCTGATGTTCCAGGTTTCCCAGTGGCTTCCAAGTATGGGGCGTCGTAGCTGCGACGAGATGCACCGCGGTGTCGGCCTGCGAGGTCACCGTGGGCTTCTGCAATTGCAATCGGTTTCTCGATCTGTCACCGGACGCAACCGATCCCATAATGAAGACGCCGTCTACGCCCCCCACGTTGGACACACGGTGCTGATCGCCGATGGGATGGGGGGAGCTCCTGGGGGTGGCGACGCAAGTCGAATCGCGACGTCCAGTATCCCCAGGGAATTGGATGCACTCTTGGCTGGAAATGCGTTGGTGCCGCTGTCGGTTCGCGAGATGTTCCATCGCAGTGCCAACGCGGCCGCCGACGCCATGATTGTGTGGTCGCGACAGTTTCCTGACAAGCGTCGCATGGGAACGACTTATGCAATCGCCAGCGTGATTGAAGATGTTGTCTATACCACGCATTTGGGCGATTGTCGGATCTACTACCTGCCACGTCACGGTCGCTGCAAACGCCTGACCAAAGACCAGACTTTCGTCCAGGATCTGATCGATTCCGGTCTCATCACAGAGGATCGAGCTCGGCGCCATGAATTGCGCCACGTTGTGATGAAGCGGTTGGGTGCCGAGCAGATGGAGATTGATCAATTCGATTGTGGTGCGGTCGTTCCCCACGAAGGGGACCGGTTGGTGTTGGTCTCTGACGGCATTTGGGGGTCCGTTCCGGACGAGTCGATTTACAAGATCTGTTCCAGCGATTCCACGCTGGAAGACGCCGCCGACGAACTCGTGTTGGCCGCCATGGCCAACGGCGCCCTGGACGATGCCACGTGCATCGTGGCTGAAGTCGTAAAGAAATGAAGTGATCTCTCTAATCGAAGGAACCCAAACGGCACGCGTGACGCCGGATCGAACGACGTGATGTCCGT
>JAGQPD010000735.1 GCA_020426865.1 Planctomycetales bacterium | reverse complement strand
CGCTGCTCGGCTTGCTCTTCTCGCCATTGCCACAAGTACTTCACGGCCAACAACGCGCGAGGTCCCAACCCGGAAGTACCAGATACGCGTCGCCACCGTTCTCGCTCGTCACTATCAATCACATCCTGTTGCCACCGGGCGTTTTCGTCGTCCAACCACGATCGTCGTCCCAATTTTTGGAGGCGAGCGGACAGTTGTTGATAGAGCGGTTCCAAATGCACAACGTCCTGCAGGGCGTATTCCAGTTGAGCCTGCGACAGGGGACGCCGCCGCCAATCGGTGCGAGTTTCTCCCTTGGGAAGCTTGCGATTGAGCAATCGGGTCAGCAGCTTGCCGTACGATGTCGGATATTCCAACCCGATCAATCCCGCTGCCAATTGTACGTCGAACCAGTTTGCAGGAACGCGACCAACCGCTCGGCGGCAGAATCGAAATTCTTCGCGACCTGCATGCACAATGGTGACGTGATTCCCCTGGCAAAGCGCATTCCAGAATTCGTCGATCGATGCGATCGCATGAGGGTCGACCACCCAAAGGTGGCCATCGGCCGCCACTTGCAACAGACAGAGATCGGGCCGGTAGGTGAATTCCGACACGAACTCGGTGTCAAACGCGATCACCTGCGCATCGGCCATTTGGGCGACAAGCCGACGTAGATCCTCGTTGTTTTCGGCGATGGAGTATTTCACAAGGCAAACCGTCTAAATAGCATGGCCGATCGGAACGCGGGTACGCCGAGCATAGCCGCTGGGGCCGAAAGCTGCCAGCCCCACTATCGCCAAGCAACGACGTGGAAGTGTATCAGATTTGGTAATTCAATTCCGGGCGCATTTCGTCGGGCGTATCCGCCCGCATCCGTAACCGGGGTTTCTCCAGGATCACGGTCGTTCGTGGCTCGACGCTGTGCGTTAACCAAACACTGGAGCCAATAACAGAGTGGTGTCCGACGACTGTCTTCCCCCCCAACACCGTTGCGTTGGCATAAATCACGACTCGATCCTCAATCGTGGGATGGCGTTTCGCCCCTCGCACCAGATTCCCATCGCCATCCGTGTCGAAGCTGAGCGCCCCCAGCGTCACACCCTGATACAACTTGACATGTTCGCCAATTTCGCACGTCTCGCCGACAACCACGCCGGTGCCGTGATCAATAAAGAAGTGCCGTCCGATATTCGCACCAGGATGGATATCGATACCGGTCTGGCGGTGAGCCCATTCGGTCATCATCCGCGGGATAAACGGGACCCCCAGTCGCAAAAGACTGTGGGCGATGCGATAGACCGTGATCGCGTCCAGCCCCGGATAGCAAAAAATGACTTCGTCAAGGCTACGGCATGCGGGGTCACCATCGTATGCCGCTTGAACGTCGGTAGCAAGAAGCCGTCGCAAGGCCGGAAGATCACGCAAGAACTGAATCGCTATCGCCTGCCCCTTCGCTTCATGGTCCAGCGGCTCTTCGCACGGGTCGACCTCCTTCGCAAGACGCTCCTCATGTCGCAACGCGCGGGCAATCTGTTCGGTCAGTTTATCGTGCAAACCGTCCACCAGGTCACCAACATGGTAGGTGATATTGCCCAGATGCAACCCCTCGCGACGTCGATAGCCGGGATAGATGATGTCCTTCAAGTCATCCAGAATATCAACCACGACGTCGTACTTCGGCAACGGACAATGCCCCAAATGATTGATCGTCCCAATCTGAGCGTACGTGTCAACAATCTCTTTAGTGAGCGAAGGAAGGTCTTCTTTCAGTCGAAAGTCGGTGGCCATTTGCGTTGTCCGTCGGGGTTAGTATCGTATCGCAGAAACCTGTCAGCCTCTTTGGGCGGCGTGGGCCAAATCGTATGGCGACATACTGTTCGAACACCGGCAGAGAGAATCGGTCACGGCGCTTTACGCAGAGGGTCCGGCCAAGCTAGGCCGGGCAAATACAGGTGCAGGTCGAAGCGTATCGCGACATGAGCATGTTCGAGTTGGAAAGGGCCTAGGAGGGACGCGCGTCCGGTTCAAACGGTCGGACGCCGGTGAGCAGCTGCCTGCCCGCTGCAACGTCGTTTTGAATCTTACGCAATGCTAGCGTTCGATTCAACCGTCTTCTTTCTCTTCGGCGCAACGGGCGAAGAAAGTTTAGGACATTATCTGCTGGTTTTTCGGTTCCACAACATTGCGCGCAATCCCCACCGCTTCCAAGCCCCGAATCACCCACCACGACATGTCAAATTCCCACCAGCGATGTCCGTGGCGGGCACTTCGCTGATCGGCGTGGTGGTTGTTATGCCACCCCTCACCGTGGGAAAGGAGGGCAACCAGAGCGTTATTCTTGCTATTGTCACCGGTGGCGTAATTCTGGTATCCCCAGATGTGGCCGACGGAGTTCACCGCCCACGTGCCATGCAACACAAATACCGTCCGCACAAACACGGCCCATACTAACCAACTCGTCCCCAACCAAACTCCGCCAGCAACACTCCCCTGCCCCAACCAACCGACCAGAAACCCAGCAACGTAGAACAACACGGCGTGCCCCACGTAGACCAATAGCCAAATGCCGTTACGCTCGAGGTTCAGATAAAAGGGATCCTTCAGGAGGTCGCGCACGTAGCGTTCGAATTGGTTCACGTCGCGATAGTCACGATTGACGAAGACAAGCCATCCGACGTGTCCCCAAAGGAAGTTCACCAGCGGCGAGTGCGGATCAGGTTGTTCGTCGGAGTACTGATGATGGATCCGATGGATCGCCACCCAGCGTGCGGGCGAATCCTGCAGACAACAGATTCCCAGAATCGCCAACGTGTGCTCAAACCACTTCGGACAAGTAAATCCCTGATGCGTCAGCAAGCGGTGATAACCGACCGTGATTCCGAGCATTCCAAACGTGAAATGGCCCAGTATCGCCAGGATCAAGCCGGACCATGAAAACAGCGCCGGCACCAGAGCAAACAGTGCCAACAAGTGGATCACTGACAACGCAATTAGGTAGCGCCAATAGATGCGCAAGGGTTGCGCTGTTTCGGGAGTCGCCAACGTCGGAACAGCTGACGACGAACGGGTTTGTAGCATGGCTTTACTCTTCCTCTTCCCGCAACTTGACTTTCGAAAGAATGTCTTGTTGCACGTTAGGTGGCACGATATCGTAGTGGCTAAATTCCATCGTATAACTTCCCTGCCCACCGGTCATACTGGACAATGTGCGAGCGTAGGTGGAGACCTCCGACAGCGGTGCGCGAGCCTCGACCGTAGTCATCCCGCCTCCGGCGGACTCCATGCCGACCATCTGCCCTCTTCGTCCGGATAGGTCGCTGCTGACGTCACCGACGTTTCCCGCGGGAACGGTAATATGCAGATTCACCACCGGCTCCAACAGCGTCGGGCGGGCCTTCTGAAAAACCTCCGAGAAGACGCGGCTGCCGGCAATACGAAACGCCGTTTCGTTGCTGTCGACCGGATGGTCTTTGCCGAAATGCACTTCGGCACAAACGTTTTGGATTGGGAAACCGGCAATTACCCCCTGTTTCAATCGTTCCAAAAACCCTTTTTCAATTGCTGGCATAAAATTGCCGGGAATGGACCCGCCAACCACCGAGTCGACCCACAGGAAGTTTCCATGTTCGTGATAGTGCGTGCTCTTGAGGCTGGGAAATCGCTCTTTGGTCGCAAAATCCTCTACGGCCGTCCCCTCGGGGAAGGGGTACATTCGGATATGCACTTCCGCAAATTGGCCACTACCGCCCGATTGCTTCTTGTGACGATACGAACCTTCGGCATTCCCTTGGATGGTTTCCCGATACGGAATCTTCGGCTCGTGGGTATCAACTTCCACTTTGTCGCGCCGTTTCAGTCGTTCGCGTAGCAGAGTCAAATGCAATTCGCTCATCCCGGTCAGGACCATCTCCTTGGTTTCCGGATCGTGGTCAACGTGCACGGTACTATCTTCTTCGGTAATCTTGTGCAGAGCGGTCGACAATTTCGCTTCGTCGCCACGACTTTTTGGTGTCACAGCCAAACCCACCATCGGGCGGGGGAAATCGAGAGCAGCCAGCCGAATGTCGCCTAACGAACTGCCAGTGTGTAATTCCTCGGACTTCGCAATCGCCACGATTTCTCCCGGTCCCGCCGCATCGGTAGCATGCGTCTGGTTGGCTTGCACGGACAACAACTGAGAAACCTTGATTCCCTTCCTCGCACCTGTCGCCGCGACCGTAGCGTCCTTCTTTAAGGTCCCCGAATAGACGCGTACGTAGCTGAGCTTCTGCACAAAAGGGTCAATCCGGGTCTTGAATACTTGAGCTACGAGCGGACCAGCCGGATCCGCGACGACCTCCACTTCGGCCCCGTCCTTCGTCCCCGTCCGAGTGATCGCTGTCGGTGGCAGAGCACTGGTTGCCAAAAAATCAAGCAGTTCAGCGACGCCCACATTCGTCCGAGTCGAAACGCAGAGGATCGGCGTCAGTGTTCCCGCAGATATTGCTTGCACCATCAACCTGGCCAACTGCTCGTCACTGGGAACCTCACCTTCGAAGTACTTTTCCATCAGCTCGTCGTCGACTTCAATGATCGATTCAATCAACGACTCGTTGATGCTTGCCGGATCGATCAGCGCTCCAGCGGCATCGCCGCCAAGTTTCAACGTACTGGCAACACCCTTTAAATCATGGCCGTGGCCAATCGGCACGTTAAGCGGTACACAACCGGCGCCAAAAACCTCCTTGATGGTGTCGATTAAATGGGGGAAATCGATGTTTTCCGTATCCAACTTGGTAATCACAATCACCTTACCACAACCAGCCTTCGTCGCCTCGGCCCACACGCGACGGGTGTTGACCTTGATTCCCGCGTGGGCATCGATGGCGACAATTGCGGTGTCGGCGGCGCGCAACGCACTGATTGTCTGCCCAATCAGATCCGGATAGCCCGGGCAATCGATCATATTGAAGAATTTGCCACTGTGTTCGAAATGAGTGATCGAGGCCTCGATCGAATACTTATGATGCTTCTCCTCGTCGTCGAAATCGCAGATGCTCGTCCCCTCGTCCACATTTGGATTCGCGTTTACGGCACCCGTTCGCACGAGAATTTGATCGGCGAGCGTCGTCTTTCCTGACGACCCGTGTCCCACCAGAGCAATATTGCGAATGTCCGCGACGTTTCTAGTCATTCTCATCTCCTGATAGCTTTCAAAACGTTGAAAAAACGTTGGATCAGAACATTGGAACAGGATTTCAATTGCTGGCCGCGATTGCCTCTTCGATCGTTATTTTCCCTTCGTACAACGCACGGCCAATGATCGCACCGGCCATCGGAATTGCTGCCAACTGGATGACATCCGACACCGTAGTCACGCCTCCCGATGCGACGACCGGAAGATCAACCGCCGCTTGCATCTGCTGCATTTCAGCCACATTGGGGCCTGCCATCATTCCGTCTGTAGCAATGTCCGTGTAGATAATGGCTGCCATCGGCAATTGGCTCAGCTCAACGGCAATCTCACATGCCGAGCGGTCGCTGGTCTCCAGCCAGCCATCGGTTGCCACTCGCCCACCCCGCGCGTCCAATCCCAAAACAAGCTTTCCAGGGAAAGCATGGCACATCGCGGCAAACCACTCGGAGTCTTTCAACGCTCGAGTTCCAATCACCAAGCGCGACAAACCCAACTCGAGCAACTGCCGAATCGAATCCTCATCGCGAATCCCCCCTCCTAGCTCACAAACCATGGGGACCGCGCGGACAACCTCAGCAATCACCTCACCGTTGACGACCCGTCCCTCGCGCGCCCCATCGAGATCGACCAAATGCAGATGGCCGGCTCCCGCCTCGGCAAATTGTCGAGCTACCGACACCGGATCGGTGTCGAAGACCGTCTCACGTCCATAGTCCCCCTGCCGCAGCCGCACACAATTGCCCCCTCGCAGGTCGATTGCGGGCCAGATCTGCATGCCGAACGATCCTCTCGCAGTAGGCGACTTTCACCAGGCAGCCCGATCGGCCCGCCCCGTGCTCCGTAACAAGAACTTCATGGGAAACAAGCAATATCCCACACGTCGTTGCCCCTGACAAGTGCCAACGACCAGCCGCCACGCGCTACTCGGCAGCTGCGCGAACCGGAAGATCTCCAAAATTCTTGAGAATCCGCAATCCGCTCGCCTGGCTCTTCTCCGGATGGAACTGCGTCGCATAGAGATTGTCGCGCCAGATCATCGCACAGAACGGCAGACCATACTCCGTTTGCACACACGTCACCTGCGGATCTTCCGGTACAACATAATAGGAATGCACGAAATAGAAATAAGGACGGCCGTCCCGAGCATCATCCGCGATACCCCGTAGAACCGGCGCGTCCCGCAACAATTGTCCCTGATTCCACCCCATGTGGGGAACCTTCCATCCCGCGGGCAAGTCAAACCGGATCACCTTCCCTGGAATCACCCCCAGTCCCTCATGCTCCCCCCCCTCATAACTGACATCGAACAGCAGCTGCAACCCCAGGCAAATCCCCAAAAACGACTTACCCTCGGCAATCGCATCGCTGATCGGCCTCACAAGATCGCGTCGCCGAATTTCAGCCATCGCATCGCCAAACGCTCCAACCCCCGGCAACACAATCTTCTCCGCCGCGGCGAGTACTGCCGCATCATTGGTCACCACAGCCTCATGCCCAACCCGCTCGAAACCCTTCTGTACGCTGCGAAGATTCCCCATCTGATAGTCTATGATCGCAATCAACGGCTTCGACTCCCCAAGCGACTACTGCAACAAGAGAAAATGACTCCAACACTCGCTTCAGACACCATACGCGGCAAAGATGTTCAAAAAAACCGCAATTGGGCGCCATGGACGCCGATTTCGCGCCCGATTTCGTGATCAATGCCCCAAACAGTAATACGTTTCATAGACATGCTGCGCTTGCCGTCGCGCCGATTCCCATTCCCAACTCTCCTCGGTGAACCGATCCGGCGACAGACTGCGAACATATTCGGACGGCTCGGGCGCGAACATCGACTCTACGACGTGCCGGCCAATTCCAGCAGATCCAGAGACACCGTGGGCATTGCAACCACCGGCCATCACAAATCCTTCCAGTCGGCAACTCGGACCGATAATGAATCGACCGTCCGGCACGAATGTCGGCCAGCCCTTGAACACATTGCGGATCCCTAACTGATTGACCGTGGGGAAATATGGGGCCAGCTCCTCGGCGAATCGTCCCAATACTTCCCAATCTGGCTCAATCATCGGAGCGGTCGCGTCGACGCTGAACGCGCGAGGATCGGCCGACACCCCACTCGGTTCCCAACCGCCACACAATAGCGCATTGGTTTCGGCCCGCAGATACAACGTTGCGTCGGGAATGCGAATCACCGGCAGATCAGGCCGCAAACCACTGGCCGCCACAGTCACAAAAAATTCATGACGCACCGGCACGATCGGTAACTCAATCCCGACACTCTTGGCCAAGTGATACGCATGAGCCCCAGCAGCGTTGATCACCGTGTCGCATTCAATTTCACCACGATCGGTTCGTATCCCGACGACGCGGCCGCCGCTGGTCAGCACTTCCTTCACAAGACAACTTGTTTGAAATCGCACGCCGTGTGCTTTCGCGTGTGCAGCATAAGTCATCGTCAGATCGTATGGTTGCAGGTAGCCATCCGTCGGGCACCATAGGATTTGGGTGGCTAAGCGAAAATCCATCCCCGGCCATCGGCTCGCGGCATCGTCGGCACTAATCTCGTGAACTTCCAGACCGGCCTCATCGGCGACCCGCAACATCTGCGCGAACTCGGCCGCCCTTTCGTCGTTCATGGCCACACGCAACGATCCTACCTGCCGCCATGACGGTCGTGCCGTCACATTCGCGCTCCGCGGACCAACCGCTTCCGGCGCGAACTCAAGCTCCGAGAACGTCTTGACCGACCACATCGCCAGCTGCGTGCGTTCCAGTGAGTTACGCACCTGCCCCACCAATCCCGCTGCCTGCGCCGACGTCGCCGCTGCCACACTGGCCTCGCGTTCCAGTAGCAACACGTCGTTGTGACCAGCCCGCGCCAAACTGAATGCGACACCGCAGCCCACGGCGCCACCACCCACAATCACAATCTTCGCTCCGTCAATTCGCGTCATCAGATGGCTCCTCCTTGTTGCTCGCCACCGGTACCATCTCCCGCGAGGCGTTGAAGGCACCACGTTACGAATGCGTCCACGTTGTATTCCTTGTAGGTTGAAAACGGTCCCGGCCGATAGCGTGAACTGCTGACCCCCTGCTGTACCTTACGGCATAGCTCCCAATCTTGCTCGGACGTCAATTGCCAAAACGGCATGATATCGGCCAATTGATAGTCGTGTCCCTCCTGGGCATTGCCCTCGACCAACCAGGTCACGCGGATGTTCGTCTGCGACTTACCGGCCGGCAAAAGTCTCGTGCTAACACCGTGATCGCAGCTGGAGTGGTTCCAAAAGTTAGGCATCGTGCGAATCCGGAGGGTACCGACGTCGGCGTCCGGGTAATCGCCCATCAACGGTGCCTTTTGTTTGCCATCCATTGTTTCGCTGACGTACCCTTCGGTTAGCGCCGTACGATTTGCCGCAAACCAACCGTGGGGTCCTGGTGAAGGGAACGGACACATGCCGGTTTGGGTGTGACTGACGGCCAGTCCAGCTGCGGCCCATTTGGTTTCGCTACGCGCCACCGCGTCGGCGATCCGTTGACGAATCGCGGGAGTGGCGTCGTCCGCATTGTAGTGATCAAAGTTGGCCCGGATGTATTGCGGATGCCCCACGTTGCAGTGATAGCATTCGCGATTATTTTCCCAAACGATCTTCCAGTTTGCTGGCACTTCGTACTCAACCACCTTGGCAACCTTCGCGCGGGAAAACCCTTGAGGTTTCAGCAGCGGTCCACAGGCAATTCGCATCGGCTCAAAGTCGGGCGGCTGCCCTTTGGCGAGCGAGACAAACACCAGCCCTTCAACTTCCTGCACGTGTGCCGAAAGCAACGACAACTCGCCACGATCGACGTCATCGTGCATGCCACGACACGACACCAGGTGGCCATCGCGAGCAAATGTCCATTGATGATAGGGACACACGACCCGCCCGACGTGCCCGGTTGCCTGATCGCATAGCAAAGTACCGCGGTGACGACAAAAATTGTAGAACGCTCTGGCCACGCTATCGTCACCCCGAATCACCACAATCGAATCCTGATCGACCGAAAACGTCAGGTAGTCCCCCGGCTCGGGAAACTCACATGTGTGCCCGACCAACAACCAGTCCTCACGCCAGATTCGCTCCAGCTCGCTCTCGTACACAAGATCCTGCAAGTACAATTCTCGCGGCAATCCCCACCCCGGCTGCCGCGACGCAATCAACTCCATCAACTGCCGATGACAATCGCCTTCAATTCCAGATGACATGTCTCCGTCTCCTCACACCTCGCGCAACGCACACCGTCAACCACGCCATCAACATCACCGACCACCCAGCCGGTTCTGGTACCGTCACACCACCGGTAGTGTTGTTATACGTCACCAACCCGGTCTGAAACAGATTGACGTCAAATAGATCCACGACCCCATCACGATTCAAATCACCCGCCTGATAGCTGATCACGTTCCCCTCATCAAACCGCTGCAACCAATGCTGCTGAATCAGCGATGCATCCGCGGCATTGACCGCACCGTCGAGATTCACGTCTCCCAACAGTGGCAGCGGACCGGCCGTCGGCACCTCAAACGTAACCACAACAGCTCGATGGTCCGAAGGATAGGGTGCGACCACGATATCGGCATGTGCCAAACTTTCTCCCACGACCTCAGCCTGAAGTGCCGCAACCCCATCGCCGGCATGGTAGATGAGATCGATCCGATCATGCACTTCGTCGGCGGATAGGTTCGGAGCCGGATAACCGGGAGTCCAAGTTTCCGCCGGACGTGATACCTCGTCAGGCCAAACGGCGCGGAACGAATCGGTCAAACCCGCGTCGACAATCGACTGGGATGTCGGCCAGGCGACGGTGGCACCAAAATGCAAGCCGGCGTCCGCAGCTTCGTTCGTCCAATCCAAATGCGACGGTTCGTTAAAATCGCCCAACAAGAAAGTCGGCTCACCCGACTCCAATGCAATCTGCATCGCCGCCAACGTGTTGGTGGTCGCCGCCCCCCGCGTCGCCACGGCCGTCGCCACGAGCGACGCTTCGGTCAGACTGGGGTCGTCCCGAAGATCGTACGGTCCATAGGGGTACGCTGCGTAGTGGATGTTGAAAACGTTTGCGTGGCTATCGAGACCTGTCCGTACGCGAATACCGTCGGCCGACGTACCTTCGATGGGAAACCGGGTAAGATAGGCGATGTCGTTATTGGTCACGTGGACGTTCATCTCGAGGATTTCGGCAAGTTGCCTCGCCGCCCCCGATTGTTCCTGCAGGCCGACGATATCGGGATTTGCCGCCGCAATGACTGCCGCGGTATCGGCCAATGGATACCCTCCGGCACGACCACCTACCCAAATGTTGTAGGTCATCACGCGCAACGACTCGGCTTGGGCAACCATTCCGCCGCCCAGGAAAGCGAACAACAACAATAACCATCGCAGGCATATCGGAGCCGACCGGAACATATTGCACAGCGCTGACATGCCAAACATTGTAAACCAAAGCCCCGTGATACAATACGACTATGTCAAAACGAAAACCACAACGGGCCCGTCCCACCAAGGGAACTCCGCCGGCCGGGAAAAATGCAGTTGGCCCGGTCTCCAAGCGTGCGGCCGAACCGGCAGGACTGCGCGTCGCTCGTAACCTATACCAATGCGGCAGGTATGACGAGGCTCTGAGGAAATTCGACGAACTGGTGCGGCAGTCACCCAATGACATTCGTCTACTGATCGAGCCCGCTCGGGCCCACGCCGGTCGGCATCACCATTCACGATGCCATGCCCTGTTAGAACGCGCGCTCCGCCTGGCCCCACGCCGGCACGACATACAATTCCTGGTCGGCGAATCGTATCGCATGCTCGGCGCTGCTAGCGAAGCCGAACGGTGCTTTCGCAAAGCGTGCCTGTTGGCGGAAGGATTCGTCCCAGCCCAAGTCGAACTG
>JAGQPD010000734.1:2276-5595 GCA_020426865.1 Planctomycetales bacterium | reverse complement strand
TGCCTTGCCGGAGGACATTGCCAAGTATGAGCGGAAGTTTGACGATGGGTGGGATGTCGTGCGACAGCGGCGGTACGAACGCTTGTCGAAATTGGGGATCATCAACACGAGCCTTTCGGCCGCAGAACCGCAGACGCGACCAAATTGGAACTTGGACGAAGCGAAATTGCAGGAGGAGATCGGACCGGGTGAGAGCGGCAGTGCGGTGCCGTGGACGTCGCTCAATTCCCAGCAGCAACGGTTTCAGGCCATTAAGATGGCGATTCACACGGCGATGGTCGATCGCATTGATCAAGAAGTTGGGAGATTATTTGGGCAATTGAAATCTATGGGGGCGTGGGATGATACCGTGATCTTCGTTTTGTCGGACAATGGGGCGAGTGCTGAGCAGTTGATCCGGGGTGACATGAACGACAAGAGCGCGTCGCCTGGTTCAGCCGGTTCGTACCTCTGCCTGGGGCCAGGTTGGTCGACGGCCTGCAACACGCCGTTTCGTCGCCACAAGACTTGGGTGAACGAAGGGGGAATTTCCACACCATTGATCGTGCACTGGCCGGTTGGTATCTCCGCACGGGGCGAATTGCGCCGGCAGGTGGGGCACGTGATCGACCTGGTTCCCACCTGCATGGAATTGGCTGGTATCGACGAACAACCATCGTCCGACGATGCCCCGCCGTTGCCCGGTCATAGCCTGGCCGCCGCTATTAGGGAGGACGAGGCCGTGGATCGAGACTATGTCTTTTTTCACCACCAAGGCAGCCGCGCGCTACGAATGGGCAATTGGAAAATCGTCAACGACAAGAACGAAGAGACCTGGCAGTTGTACAATCTGGAGAATGACCGGGCGGAATCGCAGGACTTGGCGGAATTGCAGCCCGATCGAGTGCGAGAAATGTCAAATAAATGGCAGAGTCTGGAGCAGCAATTTCGCCGTCAAGCCGGTGAATAGCTTACGCCGTCAACTGCTGCCACTGAGCCTTTAGTAGCGATTGTAGTTTGTCCAGCGACGTCAGACGTCCTGACTCCATGTTGGCACCAGATGTCCACCACGCCCACAGGCAATCTGCAATCGTTGCCTTGCGTTCGTCGGGGGGCAGCCAAAACTGTACGGCGTCGTGCACCGAACGTTCCGTGCATTCGCATAGTTCCAGTCGCTCACCCGCAGCCAAGATGGCGGGAATGAGTGCAAGTGACCACAGTCTGTTGCATGGCGATTCGCCGGGATGGTAATTGACGCCGGCGCCCGACCACCGATCGTGAGGGACAAGCTGCGACAACAGCCACCCCAACCGCAGGACCTCGGGCATCCTCTCCTGAGGATTGGCCAATACCGCTTCAATAGCCACCAATTGGCTGCCAATCACAACACCGCCGCCGGCATCTACCGGTAAGACGGCGGCGACGTGCGATGTCGGCGATAACTCGTGCCGCCCCCAGTACATCACCATTCGCAAGAGACCCGGACCACGTGCCTCCCATTGCAGCCGTAGCGGACCGACTCGCAATCGAAGCTCTTCCTGCAGGCTCGGAAAAAGCTGTTGTGCCTGGTCCGTTAGACTGCGGAGAATCTCCAATATCCGGGTCCGGTTTGCCGGACACCGTTCGGTTAACGCGTCGGCGACGGCGACATAGCATGTTTCCAGGTCATGGTGCTGGACCGCCACCGTCATCGCGACTTCCCAACCGCCTAAGCTGGGGCTCTCATCGAGCTGCCGAGCCAATTCCGCGGCAAATGGCGTCAATGATGCGTACTGCTGCCGGTTCGTAAGGTCATGTCCGACGCGAGTCAGTTGTCGGGCGGCATAGAGAACGGACGCAAATGGCGACGTTGACCAGCGGATATACATGAAATGGCGAATCCTGATAACTGAGGATGTTCAACAAGCGGCGGGCTGCAGATGTGTCCCGAGACCACCTTGTCGACACGTTTTCCACAATGATATCCGCTCGATTGTATCGAGTGCCCATCGGGAAGGCGAGATGTGCCCGCCACGTATCACGTGAGCAATCATGAAGATTCGGTGAACCCCTGCTAGCAGCTGCAACGGGGGGCGTGATTTTCGGGGTGGAGGTAGGAACTGGCATCTGTTACACTTCGCGACCGCTGTGGAACACGGTTATCAAAATTGAAATCCATACCACGTATATTTCTCACGGATGAGGAAACTCGATATGACCAGCTCGACCCAGCCGTCGACCCCGCATGCCATTCAAGGATGGACGATCACCAATGGCGTATTCGTAGCGGTAGCACTCGTATCGGCAATGTTAGGGAGTCAGCCATGGTCGGCAATGGCTCAGGCGCCGGTCGGTCAAGCGGGGGCACCACGCGGCCCGGCGCAGGCCGCTGCAGGCGCACCGGTACCGCCTCCATTCCAGTTAACTCCGGAACAAGAGCAGCGAGTGCAGCAGATCTTGGAGTTTTGGGAACATCGTACCGCCAAGATCAAGGTATTTACCTGCCAATTCGACCGTTGGGAATACGACAAGGTGTTTGGCGTGATGGATGCGGACGGGAAACCTGTGGCGAAAACAGTTTGCAAGGGGACAATTCGTTACGCATCGCCGGATAAGGGTGAATTTGATGTGACGGAAGTGGGTCAGTATCAAGAGGGGGCAGGCGGCAAGGCCGACTATCCAGCGAAACCCGTTTCACAATACGAACATTGGATTTGCGATGGTAACTCGGTCTACGAATTCAACGGCGAGGGGAAAATTCTGACGGAAGCACGCCTGCCTGCCAATGCGAAGGGGCAAGCGATTACGGATGGCCCGCTACCGTTTCTGTTCAATGCCAAAAAGGAAAAGATTTTGGCTCGGTTTTGGGTCCGCGAATTGAAACCTCTGCAGCAAGGTCAATTCGTCTTGCAGGCGGTGCCGAAGACAGCTTTCGATGCTGGCAATTTTGATCAGATCGTGATTTTGATCGACGAAAAAGAGTTCTTGCCCACAGGCATGCAGATGGTAACCCCCGGCGGGCAGGCTCGTCTGTCGTATGTTTTTCGCGACCGGAAGGTCAACGGTTTGGTGGGCAACCTCAAAGAGTTCGCCGGCAGCTTCATCCGTCCCGATTTGCCACGTGGATGGCGGAAAAACGTGGAAGATTACCGCGATCCCAACGCTGCGATTCAAGCCATGCAGGCGCAACAGCCTGGCAGTAGCCGCGACCCTGCCGCAGCGGCCTCGCCCAATGCGAACCCCGGCCGACAAGCTCGACAGAATACAGCGGCTCCGCCCGTACGCAAGTAGCCCGGTACGAGTCTCGCGCGAATCTCCCGGAGAGTCTTGTGGGACTGCCTGTCCCAACCTTTCCGGCGGA
>JAGQPD010000734.1:0-2257 GCA_020426865.1 Planctomycetales bacterium | reverse complement strand
GGGCGTGGACCTTCCGTACCGACGACAGCTGCGTCGATAGTGATCCGCTGGCTCAATGGGCGCCCATCTCGCGATCGGTCTCTCCGGCGCACGGTTGATCGGTAGAATTTCGCAATACTTGGCACAAAGGTTGCTGCGGGTAATCGCTTTTCTTGTGTCGGTGCCAGCCCTATAATTTCAAGCTGACGCCAACGAATACCGGAGTGGGGGATCGCCATCGGTGGAACGAGGAATGCAGAACCAGACGGATGGGCAGTTACCCGGTTGTCCGAAAGATCGTTGCTGCGATACTCGCGAGCGTCGCCGTGTTACTCGGTGGACCACGGGGACCATCACCGTGAAACTATCCATGGCATTATCCATGGCACTGCCGCTATCGCTGGCGATGTTGCAGGTGCTGGTACCGTGGACGGACCGCGTCGTCATGGGCCAAGCGGAGGTAGCGGGCCAAGCGGAGATGGCGGGCAATGACGACGAGGCGAACGTTGCGGGTGGGAGTCTTCGAACCGCGCGATTGATTCGGGTGCCGCTTCCGATCCAGGGGAACGTCGACAAGCACGTGCAGCGGATGATTGAGCAGGTGTTGAGCGACTTGCCTGTCAGTGACGAGCGCCCGATTTTGGTGTTGGAGTTCTGGCAGGCTCCCAGTCTGGACAAGGGGGCCGCGGATTCCAGCGAGTTTGAGCGAGCGTTGGGTTTGGCGAGATACTTGACGAGCGATCGAGTGAGTCAGGTGCGGACGGTGGCCTATTTGCCGCAATCGGTGTTTGGTCACGCGGTGTTACCGGTGATTGCCTGCGAAGAGATTGTGATGTCGCCTGATGCGGAGTTCGGCAGTGCCGGCATACGGGAGGCAACGATTGGGGAGGCGATGCGGAGTGCGTATTCGGAGATTGCGACAAAGCGGAGGACGATCGACCCGTTGTTGGCGCTGGCCATGTTGGACCCTGACCTTGAGGTCCTGAAGGTCACGACGCCGGCGGGGACACGGTACGTATTGAGCGACGATGTCGCGAAGTTGCGCGACGAGACTCAGGTCAATCAATTGGACACGGTTGTTCGCCAGGGGGACTACGCCAAGTTTACGGGGACGGAGCTGCGTATTGGTCACGGGTTTGTCAGCCATCTGGTGAGGGACCGGCAGGAGTTAGCGGCGACGCTGGAGATTCCGTTGGGGGAATTGGAACTTGACCCGTCGTTGGGTGCGGGATGGAAGCCGATACTCATACGGCTGGACACGCCGATAACTCAGCGCGTTGTCAATCGGATCCAGCGCGGTATTGAGGACCACTTGCGTGGCGGCGAAGTGAACATGATTTTGTTGCAGTTGGACAGTCCTGGCGGTTCGCCGGCGGAGAGCATCCGTCTGGCATATTACTTGTCCGAGATTGACAGTTCGCGGATCCGGACGGTGGCATACGTCGAGCAGGCGTTAGGCGATGCGGCGCTGGTAGCGTTTGCGTGTGACCAAGTTGTGGCTCATACCGAAGCCACGATGGGTGGGGCAGGGGCCGACTACTTTAATGACGAGGAAGTGACAAGTCTCACAGAGGCGGCGCGCCGCATCGCGACGCAGAAGTCGCGAGGTTGGTCGTTGATTGCCGCGATGTTTGATGAGCGGCTGACGGTTCATCGCTTTGTCGTGCGTGGCACGCCGTTGGTGGGCTATTTCTGTCAGGACGAATTGCAGTCGCAGCGCGATCCCGATCGCTGGACGCAGGGGAATGAAGTTACGACCCTCGATACGGCGCTGACGTTGCAGGGAGTTCAATTGGAGCAGATGCAGGTTGCCCGTTACACGGTGGAGAGTCTGAACGAATTGCAGCAGTTGTACAATTTGGATCGGGTGCCCGAGCAGGTGCGATTTTCTTGGGCTTATGACGTCTTTGACTTTTTGGCACGACCGCAGGTCGCTGGCACGTTGTTGTTTTTCGCGATGTTTGCCCTGCTCATGGAACTGACAACACCGGGACTGGGCGTCGGCGGTTTCATTTCCGCCGTTTGTTTCGTGTTGTTTTTTTACAGCCAGTTTCTCAACGAAACCGCCGGCATGCTGGAAGTGTTGCTGTTTCTAACCGGCGTCGCGTGCTTGTTGGTCGAAGGATTTGTCTTGCCCGGGTTTGGGGTCTTTGGTGTCGGTGGAATTCTGGTGGTACTGGCGTCATTGATCTTGGCGAGTCAGACGTTTGTCTTGCCGCAGAATGAATATCAGATGCGGCAGATCCCGTTGTCGATTTTCCCGGTGCTGGCGGCGATG
>JAGQPD010000733.1 GCA_020426865.1 Planctomycetales bacterium | reverse complement strand
GGAACCGTCCAGACGATATGTCAGGGCCACATTGTCGGTCCCCGTTGTTGACCCATGTGGATATTTCGTCAAGCTCTTTCTGGGGAAGTTGTTTGCCGAATCGCCAATAAGTCGATGGATCATCATCCCGTAACTATTGTTGATGACCCTCAACTTGGCAAGCGTGGAAACAATTGGCGTATTCTGATTTATTTACGCTTATGGGTGAGATCGGGACAGGCGGTGAAGCGACCGCTAAAGTGGTACAACAACATGATGAGATTCGCAAGATGCAATGGCCGGCTGACGTGGGCGGCTGACGTGGGCGCTACCATGCAAAGTAGTGGCATAGTGCCTAGGATGGGCGGAATTGCCATTCGCCATCGGGCCTTGTGCATGGCTGCTTAACGAACTAACAAATGAATTCGGCCATGTGCACCATTTGCGATTCCGTACCGGGAAGGCTTGGCCTAAGATGCAGGCCCAACGATCACGAGGAAAAACGCGGGGTCGGGTTCGGTTGCCAGCGTCCACGCCGTTGATTGCTCGCAGCAAGGCCAGGCAGAAACGGCGGTTAGATGGTAAAAATAGGCAGAACAGATATCGATGTCGGCGAATCCTGAACGATCGCAACGGCTGACGGTGCCAGCATTTCAGGCGATGAAGCGGCGAGGACAGAAGATCGCCGTGCTCACCGCGTACGACTTTTCCACCGCATTGATGCTGGACCAGGCGGGCGTCGACGGAATCCTGGTTGGTGACAGTTTATCGATGGTCGTGCAGGGCCATGAGAATACGTTGCCGGTGACGCTCGACGAAATGATTTACCATGCGAAAATGGTCGGACGGGCTGTGCAGCGGGCATTGGTGGTGGTGGACATGCCGTTTCCGACATATCAGTTGGGGGCGATTCGGGCGATCGAAAACGCGGCCCGGATCCTGAAGGAGACGCATTGCCAGGCGGTGAAGTTGGAAAGCACGGCGGATCAGGCGGAAATCATCGAGGCGCTTGTCGGCAACGGGATCCCGGTGATGGCCCATGTCGGCCTGCGGCCGCAAACGGTCCACGTGATGGGGGGCTACCGTGTGCAACGTGAGGAACAGCGTTTGGTGCAAGATGCGAAGGCGGCCGAACAGGCCGGGGCATTTGCCGTGGTATTGGAGTGCATTCCCTCATCCGTGGCGGCCAGATTGACCGAAGAACTATCGATCCCCACGATTGGCATCGGGGCCGGGCCAGGATGCGATGGCCAGGTCCTTGTGAGCCACGATATGCTGGGGCTGACACCACAGCCGCGGCCGCGGCACGTCCGGGCCTACGCGGAATTGGGGGAAACAATTGCACGGGCAGCTGGGCAATTCTGCGAAGATGTGCGGAGTGGGCAGTTTCCAGGGGAAAAGGAGTCGTTCGCGTAAAGTCCTGCCCGCAAAGTTTACCATGCGGCCAGCAGAATTTCGGATTTCCATCGCGAAGTGGGAGTTGACGAGGCAGCTCAAGGTTTATACACTTCGTGGTTTTCCATCCCGCCGAAGCCCCCGCCGTAATGCCCGCTGGATCGGCGGGAAAGGGAAGATGGCATGCTGAAGAAGGGACGCTAAAGACGGCGTTCTGAAGATGGCCTGCGATGGGAAACAGTGTCGGTTGGAAACAGTGTCGGTTGGAAACAGTGTCGGTTGGAAACGGTGTCGGTTGGAAACAGTGTCGATGGCAGACAGTATGATTATTGCTCGAGCGATAAAGGGAGGGGTTTGTGGCCGGTCCGACTCATGAAGTGATTCGCATCCGGATGGAGGCGTACGATCACGCGATCCTGGACCAGAGTGCCCAGGAGATTGTGGATACGGCCAAGCGTACCAATTCCGAAGTACACGGGCCCATTCCGTTGCCAACACGGGTGGAACGCTACACGGTGCTGGCTGGCCCCAACATCGACAAGAAGGCGCGACAACAGTTTGAGATCAGGACACACAAACGTGTCATTGATATTGTACAGGCGACGGCCAAGACGATTGAAGCATTGAATAAGTTGAGTTTGCCGGCGGGCGTCGACATTAAGATCAAGGCGTCGGCGCGTTAAGTGCCGCGAGGCGCCGCAAGACGTGCGGTGCATATACGTTAAACAAGGTGAGAACATCGATTTGATTGGAAGCTAGGGAGGTAAGTAGGTCCGCAGGGCGGGCCTGGATCCTGCCGGCAACTGACCAGACAAGGGTAACTGCGATGGGCAAGGCGATACTCGGCCGCAAGGTCGGGATGACACAGATCTATGATGAGACTGGCCAAGCGATACCGGTGACGGTGTTGGAAGCCGGCCCGTGCCATGTACTGCAGGTCCGCAGTGTGGACCGAGACGGCTACGAGGCCGTTCAGTTGGGGTATCTGGACAAACCCCGGCGATCGGCGATCCGCAGTGAACAAGGTCATGTTGCGAACATCAAGAGCAAGCGATCTCGCGTGCGGTCCGCGGCGGGCGTGGAAGCCGCAGCGAAGGCGGACTGTGAGCCCAAGCGGTTCGTTCGTGAGATTCGCGGGGCCGCTGGCGATCTGTCGGTCGGTACCGAAGTCAAGGTTGACGTGCTGGCTGAATGCAAGGCCGTCGACGTCGTGGGGGTGAGCAAAGGGCGTGGATATTCCGGGCCAATGAAACGCCACAATTTTGCCGGCCAACGAGCCTCACATGGCGTGAAGAAGGTGCACCGCCACCCCGGCGGCACTGGCTGCAGTGCCTTCCCCAGCCGCACGTTCAAAGGCAAGAAAATGGCTGGGCAATATGGGAATGCTCGCGTTACCGCCCGAAACCTCAAAGTCGTTCGGGTTGACGCTGACAATAATCTGCTCCTTGTGCGGGGAGCCGTCCCGGGCCCCAACGGCGGTTTCGTCGTGATTCGCGAAACAAACATGGTGAAGTGATCGAGCGAGCTAGGTCTTGTACATATTACGTTTTTATCATCGGCGTGACGAACAAGTAGCCGAATCAGTTTTAGGGAAAAGTGAACGATGGCCAGTTTGACCGTCTACGATCGCCAGGGAAAAGAGGTAGGCAAGTACGATATTGAGCCCACCGATTTAGCCCCACAGGTCAATAAACAGCTGTTGCATGATGTCGTGGTGATGTACCAGGCCAATCAGCGGCAGGGAACCGTACGGACGAAGACTCGTGGCGAGGTCAGCGGCTCGACCAAGAAGATGTATCGCCAAAAGGGGACCGGCAACGCACGCGCCGGGTCACGGCGCAGCGGTGTGCGACGTGGCGGCGGTCACATTTTTGCCATTCGTCCGCGAGATTATTCCTATCGGCTACCGCGGAAAGCCGTGAAGCTGGCAACGCGGATGGCGATCGCCTCGAAGCTGCTCGACAATGAGCTAGTCGTGATTGACGATTTTGGCCTGACGCAGCCGGCGACTCGCGAAATGGCGGGAATCCTGCGGGCGCTCAAGCTGGACGCGACCACCACACTGGTAGCGACTGCCGATCGGGACATGAACGTCTATAAGAGTGCTCGCAACATCCAAGGTGTCACGGTGTTGCCAGTAGCGGACCTGAACGCATTGAGTATCCTGAAGCCTCGGCGGATGTTGGTGACTCGTGCCGCACTGGACGCGATCAAAGCCCGAGCACAGGGTAGCGCGGCACAGGGTAGCGCGGCACAGGGAAGCGCGACGGAAGTAAGTGCATAACGGACGAGCTTGAGCGAAGAAAGCGGCAATCATCATGGCAACTTCGGAAGAAAAGACAAACGGCATCCAGCTGGCACCTCATCAGGTGATCCTCCGGCCACTGGTCACGGAAAAGGGCGTGCACCGGGCAAGCCGGAATAACCAGTATGCGTTTGAAGTCAGCCAGTTGGCGGACAAAACGGACGTGAAGCGGGCAGTGGAAGACTTGTTCGACGTGAAAGTCGAGCGCGTGCGGACGCAGAACCGCAAAGGCAAGCCGAGACGCTATCGGTTCCGATACGGATACACCAAGTCCTGGAAGAAGGCGATTGTGACGTTGAATTCGGAACATCGCATCGATTTCTTTTAGGCCGTAACCAACTGACGAATGTGGCCGTGCCTGCCGGTTGTCGATCGAACGAAGGGACGGGCGGTGCGGTAAAACGCGATACAAAGAACTACGGGTCGCATAGGGACAGCAATGGGAATTCGAAGATACAATCCAACCTCCGCTGGACGGCGTAACGCGTCGGTTAGCGATTTTGCCGAGTTGACCAAAGGTTCGGCGCCGGTGAAGTCGCTGCTGAAACCCTTGCGTAAGACCGGCGGACGAAATAACCAAGGGAAGATCACGGCGCGGCATCGAGGCGGTGGCCACAAGAGACAATTTCGAGTCATCGACTTCCTGCGCAATAAGGACGGAGTGCCAGCGAAGGTAGCGGGGATTCAATATGATCCCAATCGCAGCGCACGGATCGCGCTGTTGCACTACGTGGACGGCGAGAAGCGTTACATTATCGCACCCGATGGTCTGGTCGTGGGCAAGACCCTAGTGAGCGGACCTGATGCACCTCCAGTGGTCGGAAACTGTATGCCGCTGAAGAACATACCGTTGGGAACGGCGATTCACAACGTCGAGCTCCAACCCGGACGAGGCGCAACCATATGTCGCAGTGCGGGCTCCAGTGCTGTCCTGATGGCCCGCGAGGCCGATTGGGCTCAGTTGACACTCCCCAGTGGCGAAATCCGCCGTGTTCCGGCGACGTGCCGGGCCACGATTGGCAAGGTCGGTAACTCGGATCACTCCTCGGTGCGTTTGGGCAAGGCCGGGAGAAAACGCTGGTTGGGGCGGCGGCCCCACGTCCGAGGGACGGCGATGAACCCGATCGATCATCCCCATGGCGGTGGTGAAGGTCGAACCAAGGGAGGACGCCATCCGGTCAGTCCGACGGGGAAGTCCGCCAAAGGCGGATCGACGCGGAAGCGACGCAAGCCGTCCAACTCCGCTATCGTGCGTCGCCGCCGCAGTCGTCGCTACGGCCAGCTGAAAAAGTAACAGGTCGCAACAGGAATTGATTTGATATGAGCAGATCGCTACGCAAGGGTCCTTACGTCGATCCGAAGGTTTACAAGAAGGTCCAGCAGCAGCATGCGGCTGGCGGGAGCGGCGAACCGATCAAGACGTGGGCCCGAGCATGCACGATTGTGCCGGAATTTGTCGGGGTGTCGTTTATGGTCCACAACGGCAAGCAACATGTCAAGGTGCTCGTGACCGAAGACATGGTGGGACACAAGTTAGGTGAGTTTGCTCCGACGCGAACATTCCGTGGTCACGGCGGCAAGGGCGGTAAGAAATAGCAAATTGCCAGGCAGAACATCGAATAGGTTAATCGCGAAGGGCCACAGATATGGCATACCAGGCATCACATCGCTACGCACGCATCAGTGCGCGCAAAGTCCGGCCACTGGCCGATATGATTCGCGGCAAATTTGCTGACGAGGCGTTGGATATATTACGGTACCAGCCGCATCGGGGCGCACGGATGCTGGAAAAGGTCATCCGGAGCGCGTTGGGGAATGCCCAGGATCCGGAGAATCCGCAAAACCGAGGAAAGAACCTGGATGCAGAACGTTTGATCGTGGCCTCCGCCACAGTCGACGGCGGCCCCATGTTCAAACGGATTCGACCTCGAGCTCGCGGTATGGCGTTCATGATCAAAAGACGGATGTCACATATCCATGTTACGCTTGAGGATATGGACACGGTTTAGTTGCGGTTTACTTGCGATTTAGTTGCGATCGGCTTGCGAGGTCGAAGCGAAGTCAAGATCTAAGTGAAAAAAAAGAAGATGAATTGATATGGGACAAAAGGTAAATCCAGTCGGTTACCGCACCGGAGTGATGGTGGGTTGGAAGAGTCGATGGTATGCGTCCAAACGCGAATTTGCCGATTTGCTGCTGGAAGACCGTAAGGTTCGCAACTTCATCACCAAACATCCCAAAAAGACACAATACCGGCATGCGGGAATCGATCGGATCGAGATCGAACGGACTCGCGACGAAGTCAAAGTCGTGCTTCACGTGGCTCGGCCAGGCTTGATCATTGGCAAGAAGGGACAGGAGATCGAGATTCTGCAAGGTGAGTTGCAGGATTTGATTGGTCGTCGAGTCAACTTGAAGATCGAAGAAGTCTCCCGTCCCGAGTTGCAGGCACAGTTGGTCGCACAAGACATCGCCGATCAACTCGCCAAACGAGCCGCTTTTCGACGGACGATGAAGCGGGCCACCGAGCAGACGATGGAGGCGGGCGCTAAGGGGATCAAGATCCAATTGGCGGGCCGTTTGGGCGGCGCTGAAATGGCGAGACGTGAGAAGTCGATCGCCGGCTCGATGCCGCTGAGTACCCTACGGGCGAAAATCGATTACGGCTTTGTAGAAGCCATGACGGCTCAAGGACAT
>JAGQPD010000732.1 GCA_020426865.1 Planctomycetales bacterium | reverse complement strand
CCATGACGTAGCATTTGACTCACTTACCGTCGGATTTGCCGGATCGTTCACTTCAACGCCGTTGATGCTGAAATGGTAGCGGTAGCTGCCCGGGTTTACCGGTTCAAGTTTCAATTCCCAAATGCCTTCGTCCCCTTTCGTCAATTCAACTCCTTCGCGCGGCAGCGCGAGATCGCCGCAGACGAAACGAACGGAGGTTGCCTCTGGGGCTCGCACACGAAACACAATTGAGCGATCCGGTTGGACTGACGGCGATCCGATGGGAGCGGGAAAACGCGGTCGCGGCGGGGCATCCTGAGCAAGGGAGACAGTCGTCAGGACAAAAAAGGCGACAACCGCCGCGGCACGAATTCGAAACCAGCATTGAGCCATTTGTGAACTCACGATTCACCCCCGTTGATAGATTGGTTTTTCGCGATGCAGGCCCCGCTCGACGATCGGCCGGTCGCCTCGCAACTGCTAATTGTCCACGGCGGATCGTCGATTGCAAGGCGGTTCAGCCGTGTCAAGCCATTTGACATCCTTTACAATGCCTCTACAGCGCATAAGCCTGCTACAAACGCCTACTTCGAACGAGAGAATCCATGATGTTGAAACAGACATTGATCATTTTGGTGTGCCTGGTTGCCTGTCGCACGTTGGTGGCTCAGGAGCCGACGCCCGATTCATTTCCGGTATCGATCTCGGTCGATGTGGCGCAGCCGCAAGGTCTGTTGCGGCGTATCTGGCGTTTTTTTGGTGGCGATGAGCCAAATTACGCGTACATGAAAGACGGTCGGAAACTGCTGACTCAACTGGGGGAGCTCGCGCCCGACGAAGTGTTTTTCCGCACACATAACTTAATGACGACTGGACCAGGTTTTCCTGCACTCAAGTGGGGGAGCACCAACATCTACACGGAAGACGATGCAGGTCGTCCGGTCTACGATTGGAAGATCGTCGATTTGATTTTTGATACGTATCGCCAACGCCATGTGCGTCCCTATGTGCAGCTCGGGTTCATGCCGGAAGCGTTGTCGACCAGGCCCGAGCCGTACATGCACGAGTGGCGGCCAGGCATGCCGTACGAAGAGATTTATACCGGCTGGGCCTATCCTCCGCGCGACTACGACAAGTGGCGGGAACTGGTCTTTCAATGGACCAAGCATTGCGTTGAGCGGTACGGTCAGCGAGAGGTCGAACAATGGTGGTGGGAAACTTGGAACGAGCCGAACATTGCCTACTGGCAGGGAACGCCCGAGGAATTCTACAAGCTGCACGACTATGCGATGGATGGCGTGCTGCGCGCCTTGCCCACGGCGCGCATCGGCGGTCCAGATGTGGCCGGCGACGGCGGCGACTTCGCTCGCGGCTTCTATCGCCATTGCCTGTACGGAACGAATCACGCAACCGGCCAGCAGGGAACACGGCTCGACTTCGTATCGTTCCACGCCAAGGGCTCGCCGCAGTGGGAACAGGACCATATTCGCA
The DNA here is from genome assembly GCA_020426865.1 of Planctomycetales bacterium. Taxonomy (GTDB): domain Bacteria; phylum Planctomycetota; class Planctomycetia; order Pirellulales; family Pirellulaceae; genus JAGQPD01. The sequence continues at coordinate 6,541 of JAGQPD010000732.1, read as the reverse complement.
TGGGGATTGCCGCACAATTGCGGACCATCGACCGAGGCTTCCGGATTGTTGCCGAATTCCCGGAATTGAAGGAGACGCCGATCGTCATCGGCGAATCGGATCCTGAAGGGTGTGCAGCCTGTCAGGGGGATCGGTTTTCGTACCGCAATGGCACGATGTATTCCAGCTATACCGCCGCCAGTTTTGCTCGCAAACACGATCTTGCGGACAAGCACGAGATCCATTTTGCCGGTGCGCTGACTTGGGCGTTTACGTTTGAAGACCAGCCGTACTTCGCTGGCTTTCGGCAGTTGGCCAGCAATGGATTGGCGATGCCGGTACTGAACGTGTTTCGGATGATGAGCAAGATGAGCGGCCAACGTGTGGCGGCCGGCAGTTCACATCAGGTTGCCTTGGATGATATGCTCCGCCGCGGCGTGCGTGATATGGCCGACGTCGGCGTACTGGCCAGCAGCGACGGCACGACAACGTCCATCATGGTTTGGCACTATCATGACGATGACGTTGCCGGACCTGCCGCTGACGTGTCATTGTTGGTTCGTGGCTTGCCACAAGAGCGAGAACATGTGCAACTGACCCATTATCGCGTCGACCAATGGCACAGCAACGCTTATGACGCCTGGCGACGCATGGGATCGCCGGTTGCGCCGAACCGCCAGCAATATGCGGAACTGGAACTGGCGTCGCAACTGACGAAGCTTGAAGAGCTGCAGCAGGTGCCCACGCAGGCTCAGGAAGTGGAACTTCGCTTCATTCTGCCCAGACAGGGGGTGTCGCTGTTGATCTTGGAGTAGCATCTGATCTTCAAAGTGCCGGTCGGGAAATGCACTGGCGTCGTGCGTCATCTCTGGTAGATGCGGGCGATCTGTGCGACAATCGCCTCCAGCTCCGTGTAATACTGATCCTCCGGCAGTTCCGCTTTGCGTTGGCGCAAGTCGTTCAGCTGGGCTTCCAATGCATCGCGAAGGTTGCGATCGTCGTCGGAAAGCGCTGCCTCACTTCCGCGACGATGCAAGACGATTTGATTGGCGCGCAATCCGTCGGGCTCGGCGCCCTCCTTGGCCGCCTGCACCGCACGCACACCGCGGAACCAATCGGCGGCGGTCCCGAGGCTGTCGCCGTTGTCATCAAGCAACGCATGCTCGGTTACCAATCGGGCATCGGATTCATAGAATTCTGCCACACCCTTGGCACCGGCAATGAAGGCCTCCAATAGCGACGTTTGCTCGTCTTTATCCAAGTCGACATCCTCAGCGGCCATGGCCCGCGACAAGTACTCGCCAAACCTTGCAAAATTTTGTTCGGCGCCGCTGCGAGTCGCCGTAACAACCACACGGTTAGGTCCCGATAGCGCATTGATGAACGGACCACTCGATGCACTGCTGTTGATTATCACTACGGAGCAGGTCAACGGCTTCAGCCATTCCGCCAACTCCGCGGATGAAACATCTGCGCCACGCAAATTGAATTTCGCCAACTTGCCGTCAAATGTCCCGTGTCCCAGCAAAACAAGCCAAAGCGTTGCATCATCGCTAAGCTCCTCGACCGATTCCTTTAGCTTCGTCTGAAGGACATCCCGATCGGCCGCGGCGCTGTCATCGGTTGGTTCGATTCCAATCATCTGCAGTTGCGCATTCGCATTCTCAGCTGCCTGCTGCCAGTCGCCGGCCCACTTGCGGAACATCTCGCCATATTCGGGCGCGCCCTCCGCGCCAACGACAAGTACGACCCGCTGCTGAGCGATCGATTCGGTCGTTGGCTCTGGAGATTGGGCGACAAGTTCACAACACGACGAGAATACGGCGAACGCGGCGACGGCACGAATTATCGGCATTATGGCAACCCCTTCCAGCGGCGCAATCCCCATTCCGTGACCAGCATGGCGACGGCCAGGCCGAATAATTGCCAGGAATGCCACCAGGGCCGGATCAGCGTCTTGGTAAGCGGGACCTTAGTGTGCGGCAATTCGGTGGCCAGATCATCGAGCTCATCCAGGGTCAGGAGTTTGCCGCCGGTCTTATCGGCAAGCTGTTGCAGTGCAGCGCGATTCGGTGTCAATTCCCGGAATTCGTCCGTTGCCGGTTCGCTGACCCACCCGATTTCACGCTCATCGATCGGCAGGCCATCGACGCCCAGCACGGTGACACTAGCATGGTAAAACCCAGGATCACGAGAGACAAAAACTGTCTCGTACAAGCCCGCCACACTGCGTGAGGGCTCGGCCTGCAAGGCGACACTCGAGCCATCGGGAAGCGATACGTGGACATCGGTCTCCGCGTTATCTAGCGGCGCGTAGGCCTCATCACGGGCCTTGATGACCATGTTTTCGGTCTGCGAAGCATTGAGTTTCGTTGGTTGCATGGCGACTTCCACGCGTCGCGGGACATCGGCGACCAGCCAGCGAAGGGTCTGGCGCCAGGATCGCATCAGGTCGCTATCGTCCGTCGTGCGCCGCATGTGGCCTCGCCATTGATCGCCAATCAACATCGCACCTGTGCGCCCCTTGCCGAATCGCTGCGTGACGAGTGCCGGATATGCGGTTCCCGTATCGTCGATGGCTTGCATCAACACCGTGGCTCCAGGCTTGATCGCGGACACATGATTGATGGTCTTGAATTCTGGCAGTGCCGCGATACGTTTGAGCTCTTCCTCTTCCGTCGGGCGACCGCGGACCCAGGCCTGCAACCAACCTTCGCGTGTGAATTGCAGTTTGACCGAATGGCCGTCGGCAAGGGGCGCGGCATTGGCACGATCGACGTAGACGGGGAGCATTTCTCCGATGGGGGTGCGATGGTATTGACCGTTGACAAATGATTCCTGTCCACCCAACATCAGAAAACCTCCGCCACGGACGGAAACGAATTCCTTGAGCAACTCGCGTTGGTCTTGCGTAAAGAAGTCGACTTCCAGGTCGTCCAGGATCACAGCGTGATAGCGAAATAATTCTTCGGCCGTTTTAGGAAAGCCGTCTCGCAGTTCGTTGTCATCCTCGGTTCCCAATCGCAGCAGAACAGGTTGGTCGTATTGTTCGGCCTGTTCTTCGTCTTCCACATCAAAACCGCGAAAGAGTGGATTGGTGCGTTCGCCGAGGTGAGCGCGAAAGGTGAACTTTGGTTCGCGTTTGGCAATTCGGACGACGGCAACCAATTGCACTTCGGGGTCATCATCCATCGCTCTCCGCAGGAATTTGTATTCCCAATTGGGGCGGCCCGTTACGTACAAGACGCGATACGGTCCACGCAAGCGGTCGATCAATGCATACCGTTGGTTGTTTTCGATCGTGGCCTCGATCAACCGAGCGTTCTCGCCCCATTGGCTGTCTTCCGATTCGGCGAACGCCCGCACTCGATAGGCAACCACACCCGATTCCTGCGGGCGAACCTGAAACCGCACCGCAAACGGTCGGTCATCGGCAACAGAGGTAACCGTCTGACGCTGGACTTCCTTTCCCGTGGGGTCCAGCAGTTGCACCACAACATTCTTATTGGCGTAACCGTGCGATACCATTTCGGCCGCCACCGTGACAGGTGCCGCCTCGAAGTTGGATTCCGTGACACTCACGCGAGTAACGCTAATGTCGCGAGCGGGCGAACGCTGCCCGATCACCACGGGATAGATCGGCGGTACATCATCCCAATCGGCAGCCGCAACGTCATCGCCTTCAAAATCAGTCGCGTTGCCATCGGACAACAAGATGATGCCTGCTTGTGGGCGACCAGCGAATCGATCGCGAGCACCTTTGAGAGCCGCCATCATCGCCGAGCCGCTACCGGTCGCCTCGTAGTTGGCGTAGTCCGGCACGGCCCGCAATTGTTGATCGAAGGTGAAGCGGCGGAGATCGAAGTGCTTCTCCAATGCCTTCTGCCAGGATTGACTCGAATCAAGGCGCTCCTTCAATAATTGTGCCCGAGTGTGATCAGCACCTTCATCGTGGATCTGTAGACTCTGACTGCTGTCAGCCAGAATCGCCAACAGGTTTGCGCCAGGTTCCGGAATCTCCTCGCGATGCATCGGCTCAACAAGACACAAGGCCACCAGGACAATGGCCGTCAACTTCAAGATCGCTGAAGTGACTCGCACCCACGTGGGTGCCGAGCTGCGCAGGTACGACCACGCTACAAGAAGTAGCGTAATAACCGATACGATTACCGCTGGCAGGGCCCATTGCGGCGCGCCCCACATGTTGGGCAACGTCATTGGCCGGTCCCCAGTTGCTCGTAGTACTCCCGTACGGCACGCTCAAACCGCAGCGGCACCGGGTCGCGGTCAATCGGTACGATCGCATCACCCCCTTGACGACGTAGCACCTCTTCGGAAATCCGCTGCTGCAATTCGTGCAACGGTTTGATCACCGACATGTCGACCAGCTCCCAATTCGGTGCCTCCGAATGGCGGCGAACGTCTCGGCGAATCGTCCGCGCTTGCTCCCGAATCCGCGTCGCTTCCGCTCGCAACTCCGGAACGGAAATCATCTCTTCCACCTCCCGCAATCGATCTGACCATTCCACAAAGTCGTCACCACTAATCGGCGAGACAACGCGCTCTATCGGCCCGCGTATCACCTGATCCCAATCGTCCCACGCGCCACCAAGGAAATCGATGTCCCCGCCACCACGACGCAGTCCCCCATCATTCACTCGACTACCGCCGCGCTGCTGACCCGCTTGCTGCTGTTGCCCGCCTTGCGGTTCCCCGCCTTGCTGCCGATCGCCCTGTTGTTGCCCTCCCTGCTGTTGCCCTCCCTGCTGTTGCCTTCCTTGCTGTTGTCCTCCCTGCTGTCCCTCTTGTTGCTGTCCCTCTTGTTGCTGTCCCTCTTGTTGCTGTCCCTCTTGCTGCTGTCCCTCTTGCTGCTCATCGCGCCCACCGCCTTGTTGTCGATCTTGCGATTGACCATCCTGCGGTCGGGTAGTTTGGCGTTGTCCACCGCGTTGCTGCCCGTCCTGTTGTTGCCCGTCCTGTTGCGGTCCGTCCGGCTGTCGCCCGTCCTGTTGCTGCCGCTGTTGATTGCTTTCGCGAGTGGCTCCTTGCTGTGGTTCCCCCTCCTGCCCTTGAGCCGCGTTGTTGTCACTATCGGCGCGGCGCTGGTTCGCGACGTTGGTTTCGCGCGCAACTTCGTTCTGTACATCTTCGGTTAGCTGTCGCAATTGCTGCTCCGCTCGGCGAAGTGCGTCGGTTTCATCCCCCAGGACGCTTTCTGCGGCGCGTTCGATGCCTTCGCGCAGTCGTTCGATTTGTTCGCGAGCGACTTGTTCCTCTTGTCGCGCGTTTTCCCGGAGACCAGCCTGCCACATCACCCGCGCGCGATTGAGATTCTGCTGGGGATTGTTCATTTCCGCGTCGCGGTAGGTATCGTAGAGTTCCTCGGCGAGCAGGGGTTCGATTTGTTCGGCTTCTTCCACGGTGTCGCGGATCTGCTGGACAAGCTCATCCACTCGCAGTCGCTGGTCGTTCAAGCGTTCGCCGAGATCCTCGTTCGGGTTCTCGCTGCGAAGCGACGGAGGTTCATCACCGACTGGCTGGCCGTCCTCCATTTGCTGGGCGATGTCCCGTTGTCGGCGTTCGACTTCCTGGACTTGCTCACGCATCTGTCGCATTTGTTCGGTAAATTGATCGGAGGTCCGATTTTGAAATTCATCGCGTAACTCTTCGAATTGATCCTGAGCGCGACTTCCTTCGGCGGCAGCACGAGAAACTTGCCCTTGCTCAAGTGCTTCGGAAGCCTGTCGAGCGTTTTCGCGCGCTTGCTCCATCTGTTCCCGCTGCTCGGACATCCGTTCTTGGTTCTGCGGTTGCTCCATGCGATCGCGCAACTCGTCGGCATCGCGCAAAATCTGTTGCTGCTCTTCGCGCAGCCGCTTCAATTGCCGTTCGATTTCCTCGCGTTCATCCGGTGTCTGAGCCGCTTCCAATGCTGACTGCAGTTCCTTGACGCGTTCATTCAAATCGTCTTGCCGTCGTGCAAGCTCCCGCAACCGATTCAAAACTTGACGGTCTTCGCGCTGCTCGGCCGTCTCTTCTTGAGGCTGCGCCAGATTCTGTGTCTCATATCGGTTCCGATCTTCGCGCAGTTCCAACTGCTGCAATTGCTGCTGCATGCGATTCGAGCTGCTGTTCTGGCTGCTTTGTTGCTGTTGTTGTTGCTGGTTGGCACGCACCACTTCATGTTCGCGGGCGCGTAGCCTGAGCATGGACTGATAGGCGGATTGTTCCGCTGCCAATGCCGGCCGCAATGCCGATATGTCACGCTCGTCGTGCGCTTTCGTCAACTCTTCCACAGCGCGATCGATATGTCGATACACTTCCTCGGCATATTCTATCGATTGCGGATCGGACAGCTGCGATGCCAACTCGTCGGCCTGCTGCCGAACAGCCGCCTGGGATTCGGCGATGAGCTGCGTGTCCGCGTCAAACGTTGCGGAGGGCTCGTCTCCCTTTTCACGTCGAATCAGATTCCACGTCGCCGTAATTACTTGTTTTTGCAGATCAGCCACTTGTTCGGCGCGGGCTGCGTTTTGATTGCCTTGCTGTTGCTGCTGCTGTT
>JAGQPD010000731.1 GCA_020426865.1 Planctomycetales bacterium | reverse complement strand
GATTGCACCAGCGGCTCCGGCACTTCCGCCGCCCCCTGTTCATCACAACAACACGCGTGGCGGCCCAGTTGGATGACGAGCTGATATTGCCGGACGTATTGTTCACAGGGGCGGCACACCTGCAAGTGACCTTCGAAGGCGATTAGGATGGCTTCTTCCAAGCGACCGTCGCAGTAGTCGCAAAGCAGTTCCTGCAGTTCTTGGCATGTCATGCGGTCAGCTCGACAATCTCTGGATCCAACAGTAGCTTCAGCGCCTGCCGAGCACGATGCAAACGTGTCTTGACCGCGCCAGGACTAATCTCCAAAACGTCAGCAGCCTCTTCCGTGGTCAATTGCTCGATATCGCGCAGTAATAATACTTCGCGATAGGGTTGCGGAAGCTGGTCAATGTGCTCGCGAACGATTCGTTTTAAATCGTTATTCTCCACCGCATCATCGTACGTGATCGACCACGCTGGCGACGGTCCGCCGGATTGTGACATCGCGGAACGAGAGAGCAACTCTTCGATCGACAACTCCTTCCGCCGCCGCTGCTTTCGCAACTTCATGAGACAGGCATTGACCGTGATCCGATGCAACCAGGTTGCTAATTGCGACTGCCCCTGAAAGTCGTCAATCTTGCGAAATGCCGACAGGAATGCGTCTTGTACCGCGTCCTGTGCGTCTTGTTCGACCGATAACAAACGCCTGGCCACCGCCAACAACGGCGGGCCAAACTCACGTACGACCCGCTCGTACGCGTCGTCATCCCCGTCGCGCAAACGCCCCAGCAACTCGCGTTGTCGCAGGATTGAGTCCGCCACAGCAATCGAGTCCGCACGGCGACCAACGGCCAACCGATCCCCGCCGGCCTGGTCTGCTCCCATCTCTCGGTTTGGATTTCCATCTAGCGTGCCCATATCTAGCACGCTAGCACAACCGGCAGGAGAATTCTACCGAGCCACGTGGATGAGGTGCCCGGGGCTCACGCCGTGCGGCCACTTCCTGATCGACGCGAACCAACTAGTAACCGCACTGGCAATGCGAGCCGCAGTGCCCGCAATGTTGGCAATTCCCGTGTCCCTTGGCACAGCTGGCGCATCCGCCGGTGGTTCGGCCGTTGTTGCAGCCCGGCTTTCCCCACATGAATGAATGCGTTCGCTGGCAGTCACGCCACCAACGCCGCCAGTAGGGCTCGCATCGGTCCCAATTGCGCAGGCGCTGCGTCATCCACTGCTCGTAGTTCAAGCACGAGTCACAGCCACACTGCCCTGCGCCGTGACCCGACGCGGCAACCGGCATTGCGCCCCAGCTGGCCGACTCGTCAACGAGCACCGACGACATCCCTGCTCCTTCCTCCCACAACGGCTCGCCGGTAACGATTTCCTCATATACGGGCTCCGCCGAGGAAATCGCGGGACCTGTGACAACGTCCTGAATGTCCTGGACCGCCTGCGTCATCGGCACGTCCATCGTCGAAGCGGCCCGCGGAATCGTCAACGTCCGTGCCGGTACCGGATAAGCAACGCCCCCCTGCTCCTGAAAGTCAACCCGTCGGACGGACCGCGGTACCGGCCGTCGAACTCCCGGTGCCGGCGCCCGGTCCACCAACGGCTCAGGTGCCGCCACCGACTGCTGCTGACGCAACATGTCGTTGATCGTCGAGACGCGCCGCGAACTGGTGCGAACCGTGGAATCGCTCCGCAACGTCGTTGCCGGAGTGAGTCGCGACGCAGCGCGCACGGCCTGTCGCTGGGCCATTAACTGGCGAGCTTCTTCCAGCGCGGCGGCCTCTTGAGCGGCCAGCTCCGCGGCACGACGGTCCGGATCGGCCGTAATGACCTTTCGCTGCACACGCAATCGTTGGCGGCTCGATGCAATCCCCATCGGCTCGCTCGCTTCCACTGCCGGCATTGGCGCTACCAACTGCTTGAATACTTCCAACGACTCCGTTTCCTGCGCCGCTGCATTGTCTATCACGACACCGGCAGGTCCGGCCAGGATCGCCGCCAGCATTGCCAGCGTAACTGGCGCAATTCGATAGGTCATGTCGGTCCGTCCTTGTATTGAAGGAGAATGTCTCCGGGTCTCAACTGCGTATGATCCCGTTCTTCCTTGCAACTCTTCGGACCCTTCGATTCGCCAACATAAGAATCGTACGCACAGCCGGAACGACTTGCCGAATCGTTAAACTCGGTGCCCTTAGCGTTTGCGCAACCGTCAAACTCTTGCCCGCTAGCACGTCCGGTATGTTTGACGTTTTGAGTAAAGCGGCAACAAATTCCTTTGACACCCCCCAAGAAGAGAGATAGGTTTCATCAGCGGCAGAGCTTCTTTGCCGCCGAGTGATTTCGCAACTCGCTGAAAAATCGAGAAACCCATCATGAATTTCCTAAGACGGCTGATTCGCGAAGAAGATGCCGCAACGGCGGTGGAATACGCCGTGTTGCTTGCCTTGATCCTAATGTCGATCATTGCCGCCATTGGTACCGTTGGAGTTGGTACGGGCGGCCTGTGGTCCGATATTAATACGGAACTTGAAGCCATCTTCTAGTGCGTCCCACAACCTGACCCGCTCGCCGCCACCTCACCAGGTTCGGCAGTCACAACTTGTTCGACCGCGAAAATCCCCACGGCCATCCACCGTGGGGATTTTTCATTTTACGCCCGCGCAGGGGAACGCCCCAACCCGGGCTGCCCCGCGGACGTGCCGCGCGTCAACGGCACCGCGGTAAATGTGCCTGGCGGGGTAAATCGTCGGGAGCTGCGTCGACAATACCTCGAACCTCGAGGTATCCATGCTAGCCATCACTAAGCGAAGGCGAGCAGTGGTGATTTGCCGAACTCATCGTGCGGAACGGAATCCTGCTTGGAAATGTATTCCAATGCGACCTTTGGAATCTCGTTTCGGTCTTTTGGGAACCGCCCTTCAATTTTGAAGAATTTCAAGATAACCGCGAAACCCATTCGACGGGTCTGGCGATTCTCGTGCTGTTGTGCCCGATGCCAATTGTCTTTCTCGATTACCGTCGGCCTTCGTCCTTTGATTCTCTGTTGATGGTGATCGCTCTTGCAATTGGTTCGTTCACGGCATTTGTCATTTTTTTTTGGACGCGATTGGAGTTCTGTCCGCATTGCGGTGCGAGGGTGCATCCGGAAAGGGAACAACGGTCCTCGACGTCGGTCGAGGACGGCAGACGGCGCGAATACGCATTGGCTGCAACAAGGTCCGTATCCATTTGGAACCTCCCGAGTCAACCTGGGAACCTCCCGAGTCAACCTGAATCAGCGCGGCCTAGCATTACGTGCCTTGTTGGAAACATCCAACCAATGTCAAAGACAGCGCCAGACACCCTGATCCCGAGATTCCAGACACCCTGATCCCGAGATTAGGGTGTCTGGCACTGTCCTTCGAGTACGGCGGTGGTGAGTACGAGCACGATCCCGGCGCTGGACCATAACACAGTTGTGTCGGGCCTTCGGCCCGGAGGGCCGCAACA
>JAGQPD010000730.1 GCA_020426865.1 Planctomycetales bacterium | reverse complement strand
ACTCGGGACAGTGACTCGGGACAGTCAGGCTACTCGACGGCACAGCTGCAATGCGGCACATCCGCAGACCAGCGCGAGCAACCCAGTGGCCGGCTCTGGCACGGTGCCTGTCGCGACCAAGCGACCGGTATAGTTGATCGTCAGGGACCCCGGATCGGAAATCTCAATCGGAATCGTCAACGTCGCCACGTTGCCGCTTACCGAATACGTGCTCATCGCGGCCGACGCGTTGACAATCACATCCCCCGTCAAGTCATCTCGATTAGGAGGCGAAGCAAACGCTGGTGGCAAGTTGGTATCAAAGAAACCAGACGTCACCGTCAGCGACTGAGTCGATGCAAAACTGCCCCCCGCAACAGCCTCGGTTCCACTCGTAATATCGTAAACCAACCCGCGGACCGCCGCGTAGGCATTGCCTAATGCGCCGCCATTGAGCTGTAATCCGTAATTGGCGTCTTGGTTGGCGCCCGGATCACCCGCTGCCGGTCCACCGCCGGCTTCTGGCAACCACGATCCAGTAACACTCGCGGTAGCCGGGCCCCCCAACAGTGTGATCGAACTCGGAGCCAGCAGATTATCGGCATCGACCAGAATGTTGCCGCTAAAGAAAGCGGTCTTGCTTCCGGCCCCCTGTTCGGTAAGACTCAAACCGTTGAACAAACCATCCAGCGTGATGCTACTGAGCGCCGGATCCCACTGCAGAGTTACTTGTTCCGCGCTCACTCGCCCTGCGCATGACAGTACCACTGCGCAGGATAGAAGCACTGCGCCTACCAATGCCAACCCGATACGTCTCAGTTTCATTAACGTCCACCTTAAGCAAGAGCAAGTGAAGAATATCTCAACGATGCGACTCTACTACGCCCAACTGCTTTCATTCCCCGTACCGGGCACATCTGATCACCCCGCTAGATCCTATTGGATTTGAAGAGTCGAAAAATGTCAATAATGTAGCGGGGTTCATGCCCAATATTTAATGGAACAAGTCACCCACATGCGGCCGAATCTCGGCCGGTCTAGTCGCAATGCACCGTCGTGCAAAGGTTGTACTTCAACGGGCCAAAGCCGAACGTCACTTCCCCAAAAACCGCCTGATGCCCCATGCCATTGCCCGGGACTTTCAGCACGAACTTCCCGCCACCGTTCGCTTCGCCTTCGGTCGCTACCCAGCGAGAATCTCGAAAATCTCGGTCGTCCGACTTCGCCACCCACATCCGAGCCGACTTCGGCGCAGGCTCAGCCGCAACCGATAACGCCCACGCATCGTCCGCCACATCATAGTGCCAATCAAGTACCGGCAGATCCTTTCCCAAAGCAACGTGCTGCGCGAACACGGCCAACGTCGTCAACGCCTGCTCTTTGCCGTCATCCAACCCGTGTCCGGCATTTGGGACGTACAACACATGTTTCGGCCCTTGCAAATCGTTCCAGTACAAATTCAGCGCGTCCGTCACCCAATAACGGTCGTTGGCACCATTGATCACCAACTTGGGAAGCAGCAACTGATCACGATAGGTATAGGGATCCACCCACCGCCATAATGGCACCTCGGGCTGCTTGAGCATCACATCGACCAGCCCTTTCTGCGTGTAGTCGGCGATCTGCTCGCTGTACTCACCCCATGACTCCAACTGATGCTCCATCTGCGGACGGAAGTTCAACGTGTCGATCACGATGGGCGCTATCCCGGCCACCCGTGGATCCGCCACGGCCGACAGCCACGTCGTCCAACCGCGCTTGGAGCCTCCCGTCACGACAAACTTGTCGACGGTTGTGTTGTAACGATCACGCGCAATCGCTTGCGACATATCCATCGCCTTTACCGCACTCTTGACCATCGGGAATAGCAGCGGCCAAGATGGATCCTTCGTTTCCAAGTACTTGAGAAATGTCTCGGTGATCAAATCGTCTTCGACATGGTCTCCCAACAGCGGTTGATTCGGAACTTGATGCAAGATCACACACGCCATCCGCGACGCCTGTGCCAGCCGCACCCCCATTTCCACGTCGTCGCGACCCGGCTTGCCGCCATTGCGACCGCCGGTAATAAACAACAGTACCGTGTCAGGATAGCTGTCGCTGGGCACGAACGCCTGTACCGCATGACGCCACACAATTCCCTGCCACGTCTGCGAGGTCAACTGAATATCCAGCACCTCACATCCACCGATGTTTTGCGAATTGTTAATCTCGTACCCGAATGAACTGTCCTTGGCGTGCACGTAATCCTGCAGCGCCGTCGGGACCGCTGCCCCCCTGTCAGGAGCCGTGGCCGTTCGCTGTGCTTCGGCCATCGTAACTAATACCACGGCCAATAGTGCCCACGTTGTGATCATGACTGTCGTTCTCATGCCTGTTCCTGTCTCCTCGTGAATCTGATGCGCGGAACTGCTTCCGCTGTGCTGGCCATAATAACAATCGCTTCTCAATGATGAGCTCGACTCGGAGAGTCAAGCTACGCGGGTCGTCCCCGACGTGTTACGGTTCGGTGCGGATCTTCTCCAATGCCGACTCCGCTGCCGCACTCAGCTTGGCGTCCTCGGATTTTGCCAGTCTTTCCAAATCGGTAATCGCTGGGGCAGCCGCCGGCCCCATCCGCCCCAAGTTGTTCGCCGCCAGAATCTTCAGCCGCACGTCGTTTTGCCGCAGTAGCTGACGCTGGCTTTCAACGTCCAGCCACGGAGCATCCGCGTCGGCCGCCGGAACCTCTGGCTTGCCACACCCCAAAGACGCGACGAACACTAAGGCACAGCCGGCCAGTGCCGTGAGCAACGTCAAACGACGTAACGGTTTCCACCGCCTCCTGTCAGCGGCATGCATGCTATTCATTGGCAATGTCACTCGCCCTAATCGTCGACAACGCCCGATACGCCACCATGTCGATGCTCTCGTTGATCAATCGTGCCGATCCATCGCCGAACACAAAATTGGCACCGCCCGCATGGTCGCTGTGAAAATTGGTGGTCGCACTCTTGCCACCTTCAAGGCTGGAACGACAATCATTGTTAAAAAAAGAAATCAGATCCATGAAAGTGTCGGTAACCGGATATTTGTTAATCGGCTCCGT
>JAGQPD010000729.1 GCA_020426865.1 Planctomycetales bacterium | reverse complement strand
GTGACGATCGCCACCAACATGGCGGGGCGCGGGACCGATATCAAGCTCGATGCCGGCGCCGCGGAAGCTGGCGGATTACACGTCGTTGCCACCGAACATCAAGAATCAGCCCGTGTCGATCGCCAATTGATCGGGCGCAGCGGCCGGCAGGGGGATCCAGGTTCATTCCAGTTCCTTCTCTCCGCCGACGACGTGCTGTTCACTGAATTCGCCCCGCATCTGGTAGCAACGATCCGTCGGCAAGCCACTCGCGACGGCAGCACGGCGGTTGCCGTCGAGCAACACGTCAAACGCCTGCAAAACCGTATCGAGCGGCAACGATACCAACTGCGCTGCGACGTCTTCCGACAAGAAGAATGGCTCGGCGAAGTCCTGCAAACTTTGGCCCACTCGTAAGGACGTGTACATATGTATAAAATTACAGGCGCGGGTCGACGGACCGCCACCGCGATGTTGATCGTCGCGGCGGTCGTCTGTGTTAAGGGTGCTCAGGCATACGGCTACGAGGGGTTTACGGAACCGTATCGGCTGGTGGAGTTGGCTGCGCCGGAGCCGGGGGTCGTGAGCATGAATCATGTGCGTGAAGGGGAGCCGGTCCGGAAGGGGGACGCCATTACGTCTCTCAATGACAAGGATCTGTTGGGCGCCTTGGCGGTGGCGCAGGCTGACGCGACAGCCAGCGGCCGACGCGAAGCGGCCGAGGCGGAGGTTGCACTGCAAAAGCGTCGCGTGGAAAAACTGGAAAAACTGCGGCGCGAAGGGCATTCAACGCAGGAAGAAACCGAACGTGCCCAGGCGGACTATGCCATCGCCGTCTCACAATTGCGGGCCGTGAACGAAGAACTCGGTCGTAAACAGCTGGAAGTTGCGCAGATCCAAGCTCAGATTGATCGGCGACATATCGCTGCCCCGATGGACGGGATCGTCACGGAACTGTTGAAGGAACCAGGCGAGTCGGTATCAGCCAATGAGTCGCACGTGGCAACGGTTGTGCAATTGGAGCTATTGCGGGTCAAATTTTACATCAGTACCCAGGACGCACAGCAATTGCGGCAGGGGAGCAGCGTCAATTTGCTGTTGATTGAGACAGGGCAGGAAGTGGAAGGGACAACGGAGTACATCTGTCCGATCACGGACGCGGAAAGTGGCACGGTGCGAGTGGAATTCGTGCTGGAGAATGCGCGTGGAGATTATCGAAGCGGTCTGAGATGTAAGTGGCAGCCAATGACAACCGGTCAGCCGTAGTCGTTTGGAATATCGTTGCATGGTTGTCGGCATATTGATTAGTGCGCATGTCGCAGGTGACTTGTAAAACGTTTGGTCGAGGTAAAGTGCGATGGAACATGAAGCGAAAGGTGCGCGAGCGAGCGGGGTAGAGCCGCCGCCGTCAGCCGCGGCTGTTCCGTCAGACGTGAGCGGATTGGACGTTCGCGACGGCCGATGGCGGCGGATCCACATAGCCTTGGATGACGCGATCCGGACGCACAGCAAGCGACCGCTGTTTCTCGCCGACGTGGTGGCATACGCCGCGCGGCTGGTGGATGCCAGTTACTGTGGTTATTTCTCGCCGGATGACATTGGACAATGGAAGGCAGTTGCGGAGTATCCGACCACTGAGCGCAGTCGGTTTCGACCGGACCCGCAGATTCTCAGTTCGGCATTGGCTGAGGCACTGCAGTCGCACGAGGTGTGCACGGCGAATCTTGCTGTCAGCCGTGGCCCGGGGGCTAGTCGAGTGGCTGTGGTCCCGGTCAGTGTCACGGCCCGTCGTCCGGAAGCTCTGGTGGCAGTTTTGAGTGGTCCGGAGGCGTTGGACGCATCGGCAATCGTCGTTTTGCAATTGGTCGTCACGCACGTGGCGCGGTGGGACCATGATCACCAAACGACCGCCCTGGACTTCGAGGCGCGAACCGCAAGTGCATGCACGGAGCTCGTGAATCGGATTCAAATGTCGACTGACCTCGATCACGCTTGTCACGTCTTGGTCAATGAGCTGCAGCAATTTGTGGGTTGCAGTCAAGTTGCTGTCGCCATGAACACGGCAACACGAGGTTTGCGGATGCGGGCGATATCGGGCATATCAGATTTCGATCAACACGGGACATTGGCTGAGCAGTTGAGGAACGTCATGGACGAGTCGTCGATTCGTGGAGCGATAGCGGTATGGCCGCCGTTAGAGGCCACCGACCGTCACGCCATGATTGCTCACCGACGTTTTCACGAACAGATGCGTGACGAGGCGATCATCAGCAGTCCGCTCAAGACAACTGCCGGCGAGCAGATTGGAAGCTGGGTGTTCTTGGGTAGTCGCGCGACACTGCACAGTGAGACGTCGCTGCGGACGATCGAAGCGCTCGCGCCGCATATTGCATCGGCGTTGTATTTGCGTCGGGAGGCCGAGCCGAGCAAGCTGCTGAAGGCGATACGGCTAGTGCTCGGCGTTGGTGAGACGAAACAACGTCGAATAGCGCGTTGGTCGATCGCAGGCGTCACGGCACTTACTCTGATGATGCCAATTCCGTACCGAGTGGCAGCGGATTGTCGGCTTGAGCCGAACGAAAGGCGGTACGCGGTCGCGCCGTACGCAGGGATTTTGCGTGAGTCGTTCGTGGAGCCTGGCGAGGTTGTCAAGCCCTCCCAAGTGTTGGCCAGAATGGATGATCGAGAATTGGGATTGGAGTTAGCTAGTGAAACCGCCAAACGCAGTCGGGCGCTGAAGGAACGCGACGTGGCCATGGCGGGACAACGAATCGCTGAAGGGCAGATGGCGGCATTCGAAGCAGAACGACTGGATCGACGCATCGCCCTGCTGAAGTACCGCCAGGAGAATTTGGAGATTCGCAGCCCGATTGGTGGAGTGATTCTGACTAACGACCTGGAAGATGCCGCAGGGGTACCTGTCGAAGTTGGTGAAGTCCTCTTCGAGATCGCTCCGTTGACTCCGGTTAAACTCGAAGTCGCCATTCCGGAGGAGGACATTGCCTATCTACGCGAAGGTCAGCGCGTCGCAGCCCGATTAGACGGGTTTAGTGAAGGAAAAGTCAGCAGCGTCGTCAAGAGCATACACCCGCGGGCCGAGGTGTTGGACGGGCAAAACGTGTTCATTGTTGAGGCTGAGATCAGCAATGAACGGGGGCAGTTGCGGCCTGGCATGAGCGGGCACGCGAGGGTCCGCACGGCTTGGAAGCCGGTAGCATGGATCTGGTTGCACAAAGCATGGTATCGAGCACGCGTGATGCTAGGAGTCTAACCGGTGGCCGATCGCGTAGAAACTGCTGCTGTACCCGCAACGGCCGAACTCGGAAACATCGTTCTGACGCTGCGCTCCGACCTGAAGTTCAAGCTGCAAAGGCACGCCGGAAAGGAGTGCTATCTGGTGGAAGACGAGACGAACTCGCGTTTTTACCGGATCGGCATTGCGGAGTACATGTTTATGTCACTTCTGGACGGCACGTGTTCCGTGACCGATGCCCTGGCATACGCCGCTGGAAGATTGGGACGTTCAGCGTTTACCCAACACGACGCTGCTGCATTAATCAAGTGGCTGATGGACTGCCAGTTGGCATATACGGAATCGTCCCGAGATGCGGAGAAACTCCATCGGTCAGCCGGGCAGGCGGCACGCCAGAAACGCATGCAGTGGCTCAATCCGCTAATGATCAAGATGCCGCTGGGAAGTCCCGACCGGGTGCTTCAACAGTGGATACCGCGACTGGAATGGATTGCCAGTTGGGGATTTTTTGTGGTTTGGTGTATGACGATGACGATTGCTGCGCAACAGTTGTCGCAGCACTGGCTGGAATTTCGGCATGGCGCGTCCGGCGTGCTCGCTCTTGACAACTGGTTGTACATTGGATTGGCCTGGCTGATACT
>JAGQPD010000728.1 GCA_020426865.1 Planctomycetales bacterium | reverse complement strand
GGCTGTCGAGGATTCGCTGCGCCGGTCACCGATGAAGGTTGGCGAATCCCGGGAGGTTCGGTACTTCGATCCTGTAGTCCAACGAATGATCGACGCGAAGCTTGTGGCACGTGAATGGGAAGACACTACAATGAACGATACTGGCGAGCTGCTTTCACTGTTGAGAATCGAATCGGCCAACGCAGGTCCGGGTATCACGCGTTGGATGGACGCGGCCGGTTCGTTGGTTCGATCCGACGATGCCTTCATGGCACAATCGATGTGCGCCGCAACAGCATTGGCCGCCAACGCGCCGAATGATACTTGGGACGTCGATCTGGCAGTGAAAGCGCGCGTGGAGCTGACGCCTCCCTTTCCCGTACGACCGGCCCAGCCGTTTGCCATGGCCAAGTATCGAGTGACGATGAAAGATGCCAGTCCAACTGCCGTTTTCGCGGAAAGCGAGACACAATCCGTGTCGGCCGTCGATGCTCGTACTGCTATCATCAGCGTCGTTGCCAGTCTGCCACAGGTCGTCGGCACGTCGCCTAGCGATCGGCCGATCGAGCAGGACATTGCAGCCAATCGGTGGATTCAATCTTCCGATCCCAGTATCCGCCAGTTTGCCGGCACGGCTACTGGTGGGGCAACCGAGCCCAATTCAATGTTACAGGCCATGCGCCGCCACGTGTTCCACTCGCTGCGGAAGGTTGATTTCAGCCAGACGTTTGCTTCCGCCGTGGAAGTGGTCCGGTCGCGTGAGGGGGATTGTAGCGAACATGCGGTTTTGTTGGCGGCGATCTGTCGGGCCCAGGGGCTGCCGGCACGCGTCGTCGTCGGAATGATATACGATGATTTAATCAGAGGTTTCGTCTACCACACCTGGAACGAGGTCTGGGTGGGAGGACGGTGGGTCCCGGTCGATGCAACCGAAAGGAACGATCCACCAAGTGTCGGTCACCTTAAAATAACCCATTCCAACCTCCACGGGGGATGGGATACTTCCCTGGTCGCTCCGGTTATGCGGGTTGTTGGGCGAACGACCATTGAACTTGTCGCGTACGAGTAGACAATTTGCATGACAATGTCGTAGGTCAGGGATAAAATAAGGGCTACGTACCAAGAACCAAGATTGTGCGTATAGGGAATCGCCCGTGCGTATACCGAACGTCACTAACGCGAGTGCAAGATGAGCGAATTAGATGTCTTTGAGGACCTTGACCATGAGTCATCTGGAGTGCAAGGGATTGACGTCTGGGGGATTCTTTTGCGGCGCAAATGGATCATCTCCGCCGTCGCCCTAGTTGCTATCGCGCTTGGTGTGCTCTACTACCTGCAGGCCGACCCTGTATACGAATCGCAGGCGCAGGTGCTGATCGAGCGAAAACACCCGCCGGCGGTCGCCTTCACGGGAATCCAGTCCGTGCTGTCGAACTTCGACAGTGAAACGGAGAAACACCCGGTTGTCATGGCCAGTCCGCAGAACGTGGGGGCCGCTGCCGATGAATGGGAACTCACAAAACTTCCCATGTTTGCCACGTCCAAGCATCCGCTTTCCTACATCATCGATCATCTGGTCGTTACCCCAGTAACGGAAAAGGTTGGTATCTACACCGTCAGTTTTCGCGGGGGTAAACCGGACGACGTGAGAGCGGTTGTCGAGGCCGTCGTGGACAACTACGGTGAGATGCTCGATCAAACCCACAAAGATACCGGCGACGAGAATGCGAAACAATTATTGGCTGCCCAGGACGAGGCGGAAAAAAAATTGAAGCGTGCGCGGGAGGGATATGCCGAGTTTCGTGCGAACGCCCCCTTGATGTGGCTCGGTGAGTCGGCACTGAATCTTCATCAAGAACGACTGGCCTCCATCGAGAAGGATCGAGCTGCCCTGCTGATCGAGGCGGAGAAACTCGATGCACTATTGTTGGCCGTCGAGGACTCGCTGGACAATCGCCGGCATATCGAGGCCCTGTACTATACCGCCGAGAAATTGAGTCGGGACGAGCAACCAAGTCGCTACGAGACGGTGTCTTTTGGTCAGACCCTGTTGCCACTATTGCTAGAGCAGCAATCGCTGCAGATGCGATACGGCGAGGATCATCCCAAGATCAAGGCCTCCCGACGTCGTATCGAATTCGCCCAAAAGTTTTATCAGGAACAGATTGGTTTGAACTTGAAGAAGGAAGTCGGTGACGGTGACCTGCCACCCCATGTCGAGTCGACGATTCGAACCTACGTGGCGAGCCTTGAGCAGCAACGTGCCGAGATTAGAAGCAGCATCGCGCGACTTGACGAATTGTTCGACGAGGAAGAACGGGAATCCAAGACACTTGCTGCCGATCAAGCCAAGGACGAACAGTGGCGTCGCGAGATTGACAACAGTCAAACGCTCTATGATAGCCTCGTTAAGAGTCTCGAAGGGGTCGAAATCACCGGCGGTACGGCCGGCTACAATTACCAAGTGATTGCGGCACCAAGCCTAGGCGAAAAAGTAGCGCCTAGCCTGGCCAAAACCATGGCGTTGGCACTTGTTCTCGGCTCGCTGGCCGGCTTCGGTTTGGGGTATATCGTCGACATTGCCGACAAGAGCTTCCACAATCCCCTGGAGGTTAGTAAGTATCTGCGTCTGCCGGTCGTCGGTCATATTCCCATGATGCAGGAACCCATCCTGTCCGGTTCGTTCGAGGGTGTCAGGGAGGTTGTCTGTACCTTGCATGATCCGCGTGGCACGTCGGCCGAGGCGTATCGTACCGTGCGGACTGCCATGTTCTTCAACGCACGTGGCAAGGACCATCAGTTAATTCAAGTGACTAGTCCGCGTCCAGGCGACGGCAAGTCCACGCTCTCCGCCAACTTGGCGGTAACCATCGCCAAGTCAGGCAAATCCGTGCTACTGATCGATGCCGATTTTCGCAAGCCGACCCAACACAAAGTCTTCGGACTTGCCAGCGATATCGGCTTCTCGTCAGTGGTGCAAGGCAAGGTCGATCCCCAGCAAGCGTACCAAACTATCGACGGTGTCGATCATTTGACAGTCATGGTCTGCGGCCCAAGGCCGGAAAACCCATCGGAGTTGCTGTCCTCACGAAACTTTAAAACTACCTTGGAGTACTTACGCGAACAATTCGATTTCGTCATCGTTGACACTCCACCGATGTTGGCAGTCAGCGACCCAGCCGCTGTTTCTGCCCAAGTCGACGGCGTGCTGATGACCTTCCGTATCGACCGCGATGCCCGCCCCGCTGCTACGCGCGCTCGTGATATGCTGATCGAAGTCGGTGCGGACATCGTGGGGGTCGTCGTTAACGGCATCGGGAGTATTGACAGTGACAGCTACTACAGCTATGGTTCGGCCGGTTACGCCTACGAGGCGGCACGCTACGGATACGCCTACCAGTACAAGTACGGTGAGGATGCCTCCGTGAGTAGTGCTAACGGTGCGAGCCGCCGAGAAACCGTCAAATCATAAATGTTGCCATTGCACCCGATGTTGTCGTGGCGTGACGTCACCACATCATCATTTTTTGACGATGCAGCACCGTCGTCTCGATCTGCCGCTTTACGGTCTCCTACATCACGGTCCTGCATCACGGTCCCATGTACGCCGATACTCATTTTCATCTGTGCCCCGGACTGGACGACGGTCCTCGCGACCTGGATGTAGCTCTTCAACTTTGTCATCTCGCATGGAACGAAGGGACGCGAGCGATCGCGGCTCTCGCGCACCAGAGTGACATGTTCGCGGATGTTACGCCGCCGCAGATCCGTTCGGCCGTTGCCGATGTCGAAACAGCCCTGCGGGACATGGATATCCCGCTCAAACTTGTGCCGACTGCCGAAGTGATGGTCACACCCGATGTTGTCGAACGCTGGCAAGCCGGCGAATTACTGACATACGGAGACGCGAACAAGTATATTTTGCTGGAATACCCTCACGGTCTGTATGTCGATTTGCGCGACGTCGCGGCAGACTTTATAGAAGCCGGTGTGCGCCCGGTCATTGCCCACGCAGAACGCCAGCCCGAACTGCTCTATCAGTTTGAAGAGATCTGCGAACTGATTCAGATTGGCTGCGTTATTCAGGTGTCGACCCGCAGCCTCACCGATTCGACTTCGGCGCAGCAAACGCGTGCGTTGAAACAATGGGCAGAACGTGGCGTCATCCACTGCTTGGGCAGTGATGCCCACAGTCCACATCGTCGTCCGCCAACCATGGCTGCCGCGGTGGATACCCTTAGCCGCTGGACGTCGGCCAGCGAAGCACTCCTCATCGCTCGCGACAATGGAATGGCGATTCTTGACGGGCAGCCACTGCGACTTGGGGCACCCAAACCCCCCAGACGCCGTAGTTGGTTCAATTTCCGCTGATTTTCGCCAATCACCGACGCAGTTTTGATACTGCCCGAAATCTCAACCGGACCATTGCATTTTCCTGTCAGACACGCTAGTGTGATGGTGCGCGCACGACGGGTCTGGGCGGCAACCACAGTTTCATAGGTTTACCAACCATCGAGGAGACAGAAATGTTCTTTCGAAAGGTATCACGCTGGCGACCGCGAACGGAAAGTGGCAGCCGCTTGCTGTTGGAACGTCTCGAAAATAGACTCCCCATGGCAGCGGACGCAGCGGTGTCGAGCGACAGTTCGGGTTTTCCCTTCACACAAGAGTATTCGTTTTACGAAACGATCGTTTACTCGCCCAAGCCAGACTTCGCACCGTATGGGCTGACGTCCGCGAGATTGTTGACCACCTTTTTCTTCTGGGCGCCGGGTGCCAACAAATCCGAGCCAGATTTGGATCGCGTGCGGCAGAATACCGCGAGCTTGAATTCGTCGCAGCTGCAGATCATCGACATCGAACATTGGCCCACGACTGGGTCCGACGAGGTGGTCGCTGACACGATTCGCAAATTTACGTCGATCATCCAAACGATGCGCGACGTGAATCCGGACTTGAAGATTGGAATCTACAGCATGTTGCCCATCCGCGACTACTGGACCCCAGTGTCAAATGACAACGATTCCGCCCGGTTCCAGGCATGGGAGTCCGCTAACGCCAGGCTCGATGCGTTGGCCGAGCAGGTCGATGTCGTGTTTCCCTCGGTCTACACCTTTTACCCCGAGGCGTGGCCAGGGGAAGTCGACCGGTGGGTCGAATACGCTACGGAGAACCTTATTCAAGCGCGACGCTACAATAAACCCATCATCCCCTTCATCTGGCCGCATTACCACGGCGGCAGTGGGCCCGACCCCAGTCGCTGGTGGCAATTCGACGAGATCTCGCCTGCCTTCTGGACCACCATTCTGGAGACGTGCTATCAATACGGCGACAGTGTGGCAATATTCGATTGGAATGCCCTGGGCACCCCCGATGAGATACTCCCACGCCCCTGGGACCCCAACGCCGAGTGGTTCTTGGCCACCCAGGATTTCATTTCTCAGATTCTCCCCGTCCCCGTCGCCGGTGAGCTAACCCGATATGGCTCGGCGGCCGCGTCCTCCGTTTCCGGCCTGCCGTCCGTGGAAGGCAATCGCTTCAGCGATGACGAGTATGAAGTTTTGGTCGAGGAGATCTTTGCCGGTGGACGCAAGACGCGACTCATGCACCAGTGGGAATTCGACGTTGAAACAACAGCTCGACAAATCGTACTCGAAGGGCACCACGACAATGCCAGTGGCGTTGACGGATATCGCTTCCGATATTCGACCGACGGAAGTAGCTGGACGCTGATGCGCGGTGTTACGCTCCCTGCCTATAACGACGGCAAAGTGGTCTTTGATTTGCCGGAAGGCATCACGGGGTCACTCTATGTCCGTGTCGAGGACACCAATCGTAGCTGGGACGAGACAATTCAAGACGCGCTCTATATCGATCGGATCGGCATCGAAGCCGATCGCCCGATCGACCTCACCCTGCCGACGATCACGATTGACGACGTCGTGCAGTACGAAGGGACCGGCGGCACGACGCTGGCCCAGTTTACCGTCCGTCGCTCGGGAAGCGATTTGTCGCGGGCGACCACGATTGCCTACGAAACGATTGACGGAACGGCAACGGCCAATGGCGACTACCAAGGCAAAAACTTGCGAACTCTCGTTTTCGCACCCGGCAGCACGCAAGCCGTGATCACGGTTGAAGTTACCGCCGATCGGGACTTTGAGGGAGACGAAGCGTTTTCGGTCCAACTCAGCCGTCCAATCAACGGCCGAATCATCGACGATCTTGGCGTGGCCACGATCGTCAACGACGATGACCTGGTAGCACAATATGGCGTCGTCGACCCGTCGAAGGACGCCCTTATCGAAGTCGCGCCGGATGGCACCTTTGTAACCTCCAATCCCCTGGCAATTGGCAATGGGAACGCGCGAGGTGCCACCACCGTCAACGGTTCTGTCGTGTGGGTCGTCGATGCCAATGACAACGTATTCCTTTACAACGCCGCTGGAAAATTGGTCGGCAGCTGGCGGGCCATCGGTGTCAAACAAGCTGGCGGCATCGCTACCGATGGGACCGATATCTGGATTGTGGATCGATTGAAGAAGCATGTCATGCGTTTTGCCAACGCGGCCGATGATCCTTCGACCCCTGGATTTGATCCCGTGTTGACCGGGACATTGACCATGACCGACAGCTTCGATGTTGGCTCGGTCAACGGTGCGCCTCAGGGACTGGCCACCGATGGCAGTTCGCTTTGGATGGTCGTCGATGGCACGGTGGAAGATCGTGTCTACCGCTACGACCTCGCCGGCACCTTGATCAGCAGCTGGGCGCTGAATGTCAACAACGCGCGTCCCACCGGAATTGCGGTGGACCGCGTGAACGAACGCGTGTACGTCGTGGATTCGGCGGCCGATAAGATCTTCGAATACGAACTGACCGACGGTGGGAATGCCGGGACGCTGGTCTGGGCCACGAGCGTCTCCGCCAACTCGAAGAATCCCCAAGGGATTGTTCTGATTACCGAGCAGGACGACAATCTGCTGTGGCTATAAACACGAACGCGCGCCGCGGTGGAGTCGAGCGGGATCGAAAAGCAAGATGGCGAGCAGAAACCAAGCCGCAGAACTGTGGGACGGTTCCGGTACCGATTCATAGCGTAACGCGGTTCGCAATCGACTGTTTTCCTTCGATTGATTCACGCGACTGGACGTCACGGCTGTGACATCAACTTGGCTGTCGGCGGTGAGCTCCGACAACCGAGTCGCGGATATCGGGAAGTCGAAGCGTCCGGTCAATGGGAGCGTCAATGGGAGCGTCAATGGGAGCATTGTCCGTGGCGAAGGCGAAGGCACCAAAATCGTAGCCGTCGCTACTGATAGTCACCGTTTCGTCGCGAACGTTGAAGCCGCCCGGGGCATCGGAGCGCAAATGATGGCATCGTCTCACCCGCAACTAGACGTGCTTAACTCAATTCGATGGCACCTCCTTGCGAGATTATCGGACATCCGTGGCTTTTTCGGTGTAAACCTTGATTTGTTCCAGCCTAACTCAAGGACTCCGGCGGTCAAGCGAATAATCGCGTCCGAACCGATGGAAAAGCTAGAAATTCTACGAATTGGATTGGATTTATTTGATTTGACTTGCCAAATTGGTAAGACTTAGCATCACGTGGGGCGCAACGGTATCATCGCGCGGGTATAATAGCGTCGTGGGATGGCAAAGGGTGTGGCAGGTGTGGCAGGTGTGGCAGGTGCCTGATGGAAGAAGAAGAGGGGGGGAGCATGCGTCGTGTCATTGTGAATTGGCTGGGGATTCGACCGATTCTTGTCTGGGCGATTGCCTGCCCGCTGGTTTGTGCGCCGTGGAGTACGACCGCGGTGTCAGGATTTGAACCGGTAGCCCGCGTGTCCGAGTTGTTCATTCGCAGCAAGTCGGCACCGCTGGGCGATCCGCAGGGTACGACAATGACAGACGGCCGTGTTTACGAGGAACTGAGTAGTTTTGACGAAAGTCTTGCCTTCACACCCGGCCCCGTCGCATCGCAGACTTCCACATTGGTCGGCAACGGTGCCGACTTTCAGCTGTCGGCCAATGCCCCGACACACAGTACGGAGTTTGGCGAAAACGAGGCCCGATCGTCGCTGGCGATTCTGTTTGACGTCAGCGGTGCCGCCGAGTTGACGCTCAGTGGCACTGCCACTTTACAGTCGCTGGGGTTTTTGGAGGTTGCGCGCAGCGAACTGGTGTTGACAGGACCAGACCTCAACTACAACTATAGCTTTGCCGCCGATGGCGGATCATTTGACTTCGCGGCACCGGTGGCCGGTGGGTCGTATTCGCTAGCGGTCGAAACGTATGCCACCGGCTCGGTTGTTGAATCGTCGATGGCCACGATCGCTGGGATGTTGAGGATCGTCCAAGACACGTTGTCGGGCGACTACAACGGCAACGGCACGGTCGATGCCGCGGACTATACGGTGTGGAAGGACTCGTTTGGGTCGACCGGCGAGCTGGCGGCGGATGGAAACGGCAACGGCGAAATTGATGCGGCGGACTACACGATTTGGAAGGACAATTTCGGTGCGGGTGCGACGATCGCGTCCGTCCCCGAACCCACCTCGCTTTTCCTCACCGTCGCCCTCTTGCCCCTATTTCCCTGCCTTCGACGCAGCTCCTTATGGGGGAGAGGGTGAGGGGGCGGAAGCGGAATTGACGTTTCTTGCGCAATATATTTCGCACGCCAACGTCGATTGCCATCGCGATTCTTATCGCCGCAGGGTCCGGGCACACATTCGCCACTTTACTCGCCCCGTTCCGACGAAGGGCACAGCAGGCTGGCAGAATCGAGGACACTGCGTGCGACATCGATCAGTTTAATCCGTTTGCCGCGGGCCTTGGTTCGCATGACGGCGACCGCATCGCTTTCGGCGATCTGCTTTTGTTTGGCGACAACGCGAGCCGCCAGGTCGATGATCTTTTTTTCTTCCAGCCGACGCTGTAGATCACGGATTGTGTCGTTAGACTGCCGTCGGGATTGCACGTGCTGGTAGCCGCACCAGGCGACGGCGGCGAATTGCAGCGGATCGTGCAGATTTGTCACAACGGCATCGGCTTGGTGCGCCGTGAAGCGGCCGTGGCAAACTTCAGCGTCTGGTAGGTAGACGATGGCCACCAGTTCGTCACTGCGAATCGCGGACAGTTCGCGCAGGAGCCATGCGTGGCGGTCAGGATCGGCGGTGACCAGTACGCCGTGTGGTGACCCTTGCGAGCCGTAGGGGTCGCGTTGTAGGATGATGCCGTAATCGGGCAGTGCGTCGACGAAGTCGTCCGAGACACCTTCGGACCGGCATTCGATGGTCAGCGAAAAAGGCGGTTGTTTTTGCATGGTTGTTTTTGCATGGTCTTGATCGTCTGGGCAATTCTAAAGAGATGACTGTTATGTTGTAACAACTTGAGGTTGTTGCCGCATCACGACTCATCAGATTGGGAGGGTTTACATACGCAGCCTGTTCGGCGGTCGTCTTGGACAGGGGCCACAAAGAAAACCGATCGGCGTCATCTAAATGGCGGTCAAACGCTAGGCGCCGATGTTCTGCTTCGGCACCCTCATCCGTCATAACGCCCCCCTAGAAGATACCCGTAGACGGCAGGCAATACGGACGACCATTTTTCGCACCACCGCCAATTTTCTTGAAAATTTTTTATTCGGCTTCCATCGTCGACGCCGCGACCCACCTACGATGGGGGGGCTCTTACGTGGCTGTCAAGAATCTTGCGATTCTTGACGTACAGGGCGTTGTCAGTAAGTCGCCGATACGATATCATGGCGTCACATCCGCAACCGCTATTGTTGCAGTCCCGAGCTATCTCTGCATTTTAGCGAATCATCCGATGGTCGACGAAGGTTGCAGTCAACTTGGGGGTGGGTATCGGCAAGTCAAATTCTTCGTTCAAACGTAGTGATTGCGGTACGTGCAGAATTGCGTTACTTAGTAGCCATTAAATTTGGCGGGTGCCTCGTCGCGCTGTGTTGTTGATCACGTCGTCAGTATTAAGGAATCTGCAGAAATGTCACATGCGCGTCAATGTCATTTTGGACGCCGAGCAAACCGCAAGCGAATCAAGGAGACCCGATGGCGTCTTCGCGGCCAGGCCCACGAGGCATTGGAGTCGCGTCGTCTGTTGACGACCGTCACTTGGGACGGCGGCGGAGCGGACAACAATTGGTCGACGGCAGCCAACTGGGTTGGTGATGCAATTCCGGCAGCTGGCGACCAGTTGGTGTTTCCAAACGCAGCCGCGCAGAAATCGAATTACAACGACTTCTTGGCTGGGACCTCGTTTGGCTCTATTCTGTTCGACGGCGGCGGCTACACGATCTCTGGTAACTCGATCGTATTAATGGGCAATGTTACGTCGTCGGCTAACAGCAATGCGTTTGACATCGCTGTTCAGCTTGGGCAGGACGGTGGTTTCACGAGCACATCGGGCACGTTTACTGTCGACGGCGCGATCGACACGAACGGGCTACAGCTTACCCTCGACGCCATTAGTCAGCTCGCGGTTGCGGGCAAGATCTCAGGGGCTGGGAGTACAAGGGTCAGCGGTAGTGGCGATGTTGTA
>JAGQPD010000727.1 GCA_020426865.1 Planctomycetales bacterium | reverse complement strand
CCAGGCAGTCAGAGATCCAGGCAGTCAGAGATCCAGGCAGTCAGACTTGCCGATTTCACTTGTTTTGATCGCGGATGCGGTCGAGAACCTGACGGCCATACGGAGAATCTGGCTCGAACCCGAGGTAGGCACGAGCCTCAACATCCGCTTCGGAAAGTCGTCCGGCTGCAAGCAACCACTGGGCCAGCTCCAGACGCCAAATGGGGCGGGATGGTCTCGATTGCGTCGCGCCTTTCATGGCGTCGATTGCCTCGTCGCGCCGTTGCAGGATCCACAACAATCGAGCCCGGTCAGCAAGGTGGTCGGGCGAGCTATCGAAGTCGTTGACCAATGTCAACCCATGTTCGGCAATAGGACGGACCTGGTCGATGGACTTGCCGGCCGCGAGGAGTGCCTGCGAAACTCGCAAGAGTCGATCGGCTCGATTCGGGACGAGTTCTCGCCAGATTGTTGACTCCAAGGCATCGTCTCCGAGGCGTTGGACAATGTCTGGCGCGTGCAGAGGATGCAGCTCCAACGACCGTCGCCAGTCAACCAGTGCGTCAGCCCTGCGTCCGGCTTCATCCAACAACAATCCGCACCGGAAGTGTATTGTGGGATCACCACCTCCCCACTGACTTGCGCGCCGCAAGTGGTCGCTCAGCGACTCCTCATCGCCAAGAATCGCACCAAGTTCGGCCATCGCAACATGCACCGACGCCAAGTACGGACATGCTGCGCGCGCTTGCCGTAGGTGATTCCATGCAGGCACCAAATACAATTTGACGGCTGCGTCACTACGTACACGCTCGACTTCATCTTGACGTTCGTCTCGCAGCAAGCGTTGAACCGTAGCGTGCAGCTGGCCGATCGACGCTCGTTCCAGCGATTGTTCCTCGGTCAAATACGACTGTTGCCGCCGTAGCTCATCGGCTGCCGCTAACTCGTATCGCCGCGCCCAAAGCGCTGCCAAACGTTCGTGTGCCTCACCGTCGTCCCATTGCGAAGCAACGGCTTTTTCCAAGGACACAATCCAGTTGCCCACGAGGTCCGCGTCGAGCTCGTTGCTGAGGGCTTCCCAACCGGCCGCTCGCATCGCCCGTTCAACACGCGCAGCACGAAACGTGTCCACACCGGCCAAAACTGAGCCAACAAGCAACAGCGCGGGAACGACGTTGCAGGTTGCCTCGGTAACGGATAACCCTATCCAATAATTCCGCGTGCTGCCCCGTGCCGACTCGGTCTTGGCACGACCAACGACAACGCCACACAAGACGGCCATCAGAATTGCATTTGACGGAATGTAAAGTCCGAAATCAAAAAGCCCCCCAACGGTTTGACTGACAAGCCCAAACGTACCGGCGGTTGCGAGCGCCGTGTTGACTCTGCCTCCGCTGCGGTACAGCACGCCGATCGCCATCACCATCCCAAGGATCGCCAGTACTAACAGCCCACATCCGACGACACCAGCGTCGAGCAGCGCCTGGATGAATTGGTTTTCGGCGTGATAATTCCAGGCGTTACCGCTATAACGCTGTTGGAAAGGAATATACGCAAAGCGATATGCATCAAGCCCAGCGCCCCACCCCGCATAAGCGGGAAAGGCGTGCATCGCCTCAGCCCAATTCTCTAACCGTCCATCGACGACCGATCCAGATTCGTCAACAACAGTTTCGAACCGCTCCCGAATCTCCACCATCTGGCCCAACCACCAGACGAGTCCGACAGCGAGCAGGGCAAGGACCATCATACCCGCCGCCAAAGCGCGATTACCGCTTCGAAGTAGAAGGATGCCAAACGTTACGCCCGAAGCCGCCGCGAACGCCACGATCGATCCGCGCGAAATGGTGGCCATCACGCCCCCGGCAATAAATACGACTCCGCCAAGCGTCAACAATTGGTGCGCGTTTAGGTTTGCAATCCAGACGGCGGGATTGGCCCAGCGTTGGCTGGCGTCGGGCGGCCGTGCCGCGGAAGTGACTTCCAGCCTTCCGTCAACACTTCTCCAGTACATCCACCCAATTCCGCACGCCAAACACAGATTGAGAAACCCGCCCGCATTGTTTCGATTGACGAATGGACCGAACGGGATGCCCCCGTTCTGTAGCGGAACAAACCAATACATCATGCCGTTCCAAGTGAATTTTTGCACGAGCCCCCAGAACGTCAGTGCCGCTCCCAAAAGCAGTGCAAACGACAACAACCATGCCGCTTCGCGATCGTGGCCATCCAGTCGGATAGCGAGCCAAAATGCCGTCGTAGCTAGCAGTAGTAGGCCCACGGCACTGCGTGTCGCCGGAGGATACAGCGTCCGCGTCCGCGCAATCGGAAGCGGCACCCCATCAGAAACGGGATTGGAATATTCAGGAATCAATTCGCGCCGCAACTCGGCAGCCCGCGGCGCAAACATTTCAGCATTTTCGCTGGGGAAGGAAACAAGTTGCATCACCCCTAAGACCACCCCCACAATAGGGAAGAGACAAACCCACGGCAGGGTGGTCAGAGACGAAGACCGCCGTGTATCCCAGTACAGCTGAATTATGTCAACCCCCAGCAGCACGGTTGCCAACAGCAGCAGTGGCAGGCGGGCTTCGAGCAATACGCTGCCGAAGAACCACGGGGCGACACACACCAGTAGGAGAAGTCCAATCGTGATCAGTGGCCGCAGTCCTCCGGTTGGCGCCGCCGTGAGACGGTATCCCGTTTGCGCTGAATTCATTATGTCCTAACAACATCGGAAACAAGTGTGATAGTTCGTGCCCCCTGGTAATTTAGTTGTTTATTTTGTATGACACGAGGGGTAGGCGAATGTATCGAGAATGCGCCAGTTCACGAAGCAATCAACACGTTGGACACCGTTTTGCTGAAAAAAACGCATTTTTTCGTAACACACCTACAAGAACATTGACGCATAATTCGCGGCATGGTTCGATGGTATGAAACCGGCTTGGGCGGCCAGAGGTGTAGACCGACGAGCAGGGAATTTTTGACGGCATTCGAGACGATGCAACAAGAACGCAAGATTTGTTGCGAGGTTACTCGCAAGCTCAAAGGAACGGCACAGAAGGTTCGGAGGGCTCAAATATTGCTTAAGGCCGATGCCGATGGGCCAGCTTGGACAGACACGCAGATTGCCGAGGCCTTTTCGTGTCGTACCCAAACGGTGGAGAACATTCGTCAGCGGTTCGTCGAACGCGGTTTTCAAGACACGCTTGATCGCAAACCGGCTCCCAGGGCTGGAGCCAAAAAGTTGCTCACCGGCGATGAAGAAGCTCAGATTATCGCCATGCGACTTGGCTCGCCGCCGGAAGGTTACGGAAAATGGACATTGCGATTGCTGGCTCGAAAAGTCGTCGAGTTGCAGATTGTCCCGCACGTCTGCCATGAGACAATCCGTCAAACGCTAAAAAAAACAAAATGGCGACCAAAGACAGCATCGAGTACTGGGTGATTCCGCCCGAGTGCGATGCCGAGTTCACCGCTCACATGGAAAATGTGCTGGAAACGCACGAGAAACCTTAGGATCCGTCTCATCCGGTCATCTGCATGGAGGAACAACCCGTGCAGTTGATCAAAGAGACGCGAGTTCCGATCGAGGCCACGAAGGACCACGGTAAGCGGACCGACTACGATTACGAACGTAATGATACGGCATCGATCTTTATGTTTTGCGCACCGCTGGGTGGATGGCGTCAGGCGACCGCACGCGAGCAGCGGACGAAGTGTGACTGGGCCCAGGAGGTTGCTGCATTGCTCGATGGCAAATATGCCGACACTGAACAGATAACCTTGGTGTGCGACAATCTGGATACGCATACGATGGGTGCCTTCTACGAAGCTTTCGAACCGGAACGGGCGCGGAACTACGTGCGTCGAATCAACTTTTGTTACACACCCAAGCACGGTAGTTGGCTCAACATTGCTGAGAACGAACTAAGCAGCATGACACGGCAGTGTATGTCTGGTCGGCGAATCGGTGAGCTTGCAGATCTGCAACGAGAAATCGGAGCGTAGTCGATTGACGTCAACTCCACACAACGGGGTGTCGACTGGCAAATGAAAATCGACGATGC
>JAGQPD010000726.1 GCA_020426865.1 Planctomycetales bacterium | reverse complement strand
TCAACAAAGTATTCCGCTGCCGACGTCCCCTGCGTGTAGCCGTCAACCGCATCCGCCCGCTCCTGAAAATATCGCAGCGCCTCAGTCCGATCGCGATTGAGTAAGGCCCGAAAATAAAACCGATGGCTGCGATACGTCTCCACAAATGGCTCATCGTCCGGATACTGCAATTGCGCCGATAACCGGCCACCGTATTCCGACAGTTCCTCGGCCATTCGCCAAGTCGCTTCGTCTTGTGCCAACCTGGCAAGGCGAACCGTCGACGATAGATGACTCGTATCAAGATGATAGTTGTCGTCGGCAAACAACCAGTCACGTTCGCCAAGAAGGTCGACCAACGTATATGGAGTCGCCGGTGCCGCCCCCTCCTGCTGCTCGATGTGATGGGCCACGTTACCCACAAGTTCGCCATAAACGTGTCGGGTAAGCAATGTCGCCACGGCCGCCCGGTCCGCCTTGTCCATGCCCATGATCTGTGAGTCGGCGGCGGTGATCGAGTTGCAGGTGCCATAGTGCCGCAGCATCAATTGATACCCGGCCCGGACATCGAGCCCCTCATAGAAATAGACCTCAATCCACTCGTCCACTCGATCCTCGTCGATCGGCAGCGATTCCATCAGCGCCCTTGCACCTGAGCGATCTCCCGTAGGACGCCAATACACCCATCCCTGACGAATCTGTCCCTCGGCAAACATCAACGTGCCGACTTCGCGACACGCCGCCAACAGCCCATCCTCCAATTGCTGGCGGTCGTTTTCTGTCAAATTGTCGCCGCGGTCATGGTAAATCAGGGGCAACCCCAGCCGGTGACGCAACCGCATCTTTAGCGCTTCAAACAACTCATGGTATCGCCCCGCCTCGCGCAACAATCGCACCAAACAACCCAGCAACTCAGGCACACCACCCTGCCGTTGAGATTGTTCCAATTGGTCAAAAAAATGTTCGGGGCAAGGATCTTGTTGAGCCACGTAAGTAATTCTCCTGATATTTCTCCCATAATAAATTATGCGGACGAAATTTGACACCGGGCTGTGTTGGACCGTACAATAACCAATCGTCAACGAAACCGCCCGGATTTTTTCACTTCATACGATCTCATCGCGGTTTCCGACAAACGGCCAATAACACATCGAGTTACATCCTGTCTTCGTCGAATCGCGCATGTGCTCCACAAGTAGCGGCAGGCGTTGCTTCGCGATGGGCGGGCATTCAATTGTTGTCAACTCTCACTGAGCGACCACTTTAGTGCGCTGCGATCGTGCATTGGTAGTCGGAAGTGAAGGAAGGAGTCGCGGCCATGTCGAACCGCCAACAGTTACAAACCGACCGGCGAACCGCCACGCGGAAGGGCGTGGTGACGATTAATGCGGCATTCTTGCGTGAGATTAAGGAGGACAATCGCGAGTTGCATCAATTGCTCGAGCGAACTCGCTACTTGACGGAACCGTCGTTGGGCCGCCCGCTGCACGCCAATGAGGTGCGGGGGTTGGTGAAATTACTGAGCCGTTTGAAGGACCGACTTGCGATGCATTTCGCGTTGGAAGAAGCTTACGGTTATTTCGAAGACGCCGTCACCGCCGCCCCTAGATTGACCGTCGAATCGGAGATGTTGC
Source organism: Planctomycetales bacterium (assembly GCA_020426865.1). Classification (GTDB taxonomy): domain Bacteria; phylum Planctomycetota; class Planctomycetia; order Pirellulales; family Pirellulaceae; genus JAGQPD01. The sequence goes on along the minus strand of JAGQPD010000726.1, from coordinate 1,690 downwards.
GCGCCGAACACGGGCCGCTGTTCATCGAATTGTGCCATATTGTGGAATATTCCGAGCCGTTCCTCTATCGCGAAGCAGCCACGGTGGGCGTTTCGGAGCTGTGCACCATGTTCACCGCCTTCCATCAACGGTTCTACGAACACGAACAACGCGAAACCGAACTCATCCTCGCCGCCTTCGACGACGATCTCGGCTGCGGCGACTAAGTTTGAGCAATCGCATCAATCTCGCCCGGTCCACAGCACGCACAATCACCAGTACACTTATGCGGCGGAATGCCTCTCGCGAGTTTCCTCTCGGGGATTCGGCAGACACCCACGCGAAGGGGTACGAAGAATATGAAATCGCTGGTACTGGACAGAATAAAATCGCCGCTCGTGTTGGTCGACCGCGAGGTGCCGGAGCCCGACAATGGTGAAGTCACGATATCGCTGAGTGCTGCGGCGCTCAATCGACGCGATTTCTGGATCACGCAAGGCATGTATCCTGGAATTCGGTTGCCGGTGATCTTGGGCTCCGACGGTGCCGGCATCGTATCGCAGGTTGGCCCGGGGGTGTCCGACGATTGGCTTGGACGGGAAGTGATGATCAACCCCGGCTGGCATTGGGGCGATGACCCGTCCGTTCAAAGCCCCCAGTTTCAAATCCTAGGAATGCCACACGACGGTACGTTCGCGTCGCATGTAACGGTACCGGTCGAAAGTGTACACGCCAAACCCTCGCATTTGGATCTGCATCAAGCGGCAGCGCTGCCGCTGGCTGGCGTCACCGCATATCGCGCCACGTTCACGCGCGGACATCTCTCCGCCGATGACCATGTACTGATCACGGGCATCGGCGGTGGCGTCGCTACATTTGCCCTGCAATACGCCGTGGCCGTTGGAGCTTCAGCGTTTGTCACATCATCGTCACCAGAAAAGATCGCCCGCGCCATCGCTCTGGGCGCTGTGGCCGGCTACGACTATCGTGCCGAAGACTGGCACCAACAATTAAAAGCTGAACACGAACCAGTGTCTCTAATTATTGACGGCGCCGGAGGCGACGGGTACGCGCGACTCATCGACGTGGCGGCCCCTGCCGCTCGCATCGTCAACTACGGCGCCACCGCCGGACCACCATCCAACGTCGAGCTGTTCAAGGTTTTCTGGAAACAACTGAACCTCGCGGGCTCGACCATGGGATCGCCCGCCGATTTTACCTCGATGCTCAAATTTGTGGCACAACATCAAATCGTCCCAATTGTCGATCACGTCCATCCGCTTGCCGACGGGAATGCGGCACTACAACGAATGCGATCCTCGGATCAATTCGGCAAGATCGTGCTGGCAACGGACGCCTGATCAAAGCCGAACGAACACGTCGAGAACAGGAACACCGAAGCCGGAAAGAATCGTCGATTTGGCGACATCCTCGCTCAATTCCACCAATCGATTGCTGTCCAACACTAGGTAGGCGTCAACAGACCAGTCCCCTTGGATGGGAAACCAATGGGCAATTCCCCACGTGGGCTCCCCTACAACGCTGCGAGTATTCGAACGGGAAGACATTCGCCGTCATCTCCACCATCCATTGATCGTATCAAGAGTATCGCATCGGCATGCAATAGTCCACGTCACAACACAATACCTGGAACCACACAGTATTCGACCACATATCTTCCCACCCCCATCTTCCCACCTCCATCTTCCCA
>JAGQPD010000725.1 GCA_020426865.1 Planctomycetales bacterium | reverse complement strand
CATGCAACATGCCACGTACACGCTGGCGGTCGGTGTAGCCATCAAGCCGGGTATCGGGGGCTATATTCAAAATCTTCTTTCCAACGAAACACGTTTGCTAACCGATGTTGCGATCTCAGAAACCGGTCGGCCAGGAATGGTTCTCGCCACTCGGTTGCTGGACTATGGCAATTACGTAACCACCGGTGGCGCGTCGATTCCCGTCGGTATGATCAGCTGCGACGAAATGGAGGAGTGGCAGCGAGCAATAACCTTGGGACGCGATAGCAGCGGGTTCGATCCGGCCGACTTGATCGTAACCTGCCTAAAGGGCGACCCATGGTCCTGTTCGAATTTTGCGGAACTCAACCGGTACGTTAAGACCAATATCCGTCGGTTGTCTCAAAAAACGGAACTGTCACAACGGAAGTCGGCGCTTGCTCGCCGCGTAAACCGTGCCTCACTGAACCATCGGTGCAAATGCGGCAGCGGAAAAATGGCTAAGAATTGTTGTGGAATGCGACAAGCGAGTTAACCCTCTGGCCATTGGATATCAAAGCCAGCGGTGACATGCTGCGGCCACTTCCCCTGTGGCATCGGGATCGTCTCCAAGCGATTCGGATCCAGCACCACATGCTTGATTCGCTGGCGATGCCAGGTATACACGATATGCACCAGGCCGTCGGCGGTCTGGATTACCGATGGGTAAGAAAACTGTCGGCCTGGTTGATCGAGATAGTCCAACACAACTGCCGCGTTCCAATCCACGCCGTCTTGGCTGGTTGCTACATTCAACATCCCCCGTCCTTTGTGACCCATCCCAGGTTGCGACCGGGTCGTATGGTTGTAAACCAGTAATTGGCGGCCGTCGGCCAGAGCGACACCATCAAGGCCTGAATTGTTATTCGGGAGGTTCGTAGCGGAAAGCGGAGACCACGTGAGCCCTCCGTCATCGGAAGAGCTTTGAGCAACGTAACCGTTTTCCTCGAATTTGGTGCGACAGAGCATCTGGATGCGTCCATCCGAATACGTCAGCAGAGTGGGTTGTATAGCTCCCACATCGCTGGGGGCTGGGATTGGTCCGACGGTTCTCCAGGTTGTGCCACCATCGGCACTTCGTTCGACGTGAATTCGCCAGCCGTTGTCTTCGGTACTCGAGCCGGCGATGATAGTGCCATCAGCCAGTCGCAGCGGTTTATTCTTTACCGGTCCAATAAGACCGTCACCAAGTCGTCTCGCATCGCTCCAGGTCATTCCTTCGTCGGTGGACTCCTTCATCATCCCCCACCAGGCTTGAGGGCTGGGGCCGACCTTGTAGTACAACTGAAGCGGGCCGTTCGGCGCTTGGAACAACACAGGATTCCAGGTGGGTAGTCGTGACCCGTCGGTCTGGATCCCATTGGCGACTTCTACCGGTTCTTGCCACTTGCCGTCCACATGGCGCGAGACCCAAATGCCCACGTCCGGGTGGCGCTCGGCCGTGCCGCCAAACCAGGCCGCGACGATTTGACCGGGACGTGTCTCGACGATCGTCGCTGCGTGGCAGCTGGGGTAGGGGGCTTGATCGTAGATAAACTCGGAATGCACGATGCCCGAAGAGCCCGGTGCCTCATCTTTCGTCCGCTTGATCCACGCGGCATACCGCAGTCGATAGTCGTAACCAAAATAGTCGAGCGAGAACTCGTTGCGGACCTTATACTTCTTGAAGATTTTCACGATCCGAGCATCCGACCAGGCGGCCAGCGATTCTTCGCGGGCCTGTGCCATGCGCCGCCACAAGATATCCTTTTCGCGGTCGGTCATTTCCGGAACCATTGCGACATACGCGTTGTATGTGCGGTCGGCACCCGGGGACCTGGTAATGCGATCGAGCAGCTCCGTGGTTTTTTCTTCGCCGATGTCTGCGAGCAGCGATTTTAGGAAGTGGTGGATCTGTGGCATGAACTGGGCGTAGATCGGATCAATTTGTTCGGTCATCACGGTCAGCGCCTTGAGTTCATCTTTTTGCTTGCCATTGCGGTTGTCGCGCGCCTCATCCCAAGCTGCCCACGCGGAATTTAGTTGTTCGTCGACTTGCTGATGCCATGCCCACACTCGCGCGTAGTGTTCGGTGATGAGTGCCGATGTTCGCTTCGTTTTGTCCGCGTCATCCAACGCTAGCTGGTCGGCCAATTTCGCGGCCTTGCGTTCGACATCCTGTTGCACGGGTACTGGCAACTGTGGAGTCCACCATTGGGGAGGGTGGCCATTGTCGACAGCAGATTGTGTGGACGCACTGACGAATGCCGACGTTTCGGCATCAACGACCGTTGTCGTCGATGGGAAGTGCAGTACGAGCAGAATGAGAAGCGTAGAGATTGATTTCATGGGGGTGACAGTAATGGAAAGCCCGCTACACGGTGATGTTTGTAGTGTCATGTCGGATACGTCAATTTCGAATGTGATGGTTGGGAAAGGCATAGGCTGAGCCCAACCATGATACCAGACCGATTGTCGTGTGCTCTAGTGAGAAGCAAGCGACCCGCGCGGAAATGTATGCGCGGGTCGGCGGGTGAATCGGGGCGCTAGGTGGGAGGTAGTCAGGTTAGCCGCCGCCGCTGACGAACGATGGCCAGCGTGCCACCGAGGAGCAGAGTCAACAGCGCCGAGGAGGGCTCGGGGACACTGACGGCTTCGAGGGCATCGATGTTCTCCAATTGGGTACCGTAGACTTCTCGCACGGAGAACGCCGTATTCCAAACGTGGCCACCGTGGTTCAGGAAATGAGCTGGCTGGCCGTGTTCCCAAACCCAGATCTCACCGCCGTCGAGCACCTGCTGACCGCCGAGGCTGACGGGCGCCACGCTGAACATGACGGCGTCGCCCGGACCGAACTGGCCGTCGAACGGGCTTGCCGTTCCGTCATCCAGGCCGAGGTCTCGCACCATCAAGGCATCGACATCGATGATAGTGTCGAGCTGCGGCATGCCGATCGCCGTGGCGATATCAAGCTGGGAAAGGTAGGGCTGTACGCCGCCCGGGCCAATGATATTCATCGAGTAAATGGATGTCCCGGCGACATCTCCGTCGATCGACAGAAAATTAGTGCCGGTCATGCCTTCGATACCCCACAGGTCGACCGAGTCAATATCACGCAGAACGCCACCATTATGACCGTGGTCGACGATCTGAGCCGACGTGGCAAACGATTGCACAGCACCACCAGTGCGTTCAGCGGCGAGTGCCACGTTGCTCCCCAGCATCTGGTCTCCTTCCACCGAAACGACCAGGGGGACACGGTTGGCAATCACGTCGTCGAACAACGTGTCGCGAACCTGGGCTTGAGCATCAACATGTCTCCCGACGATGTTTGTCGGGACGAATCCCGTGATGTTGTGTCCGTTGCGAGCGCCCCCGTCGCCATCGAAAACGCCCAACTGCAACGGAGACACAGCATGCGGAATCGTTTGTTAGTCTTGGTCGAACGAATCCGTAAATTCTTTACCCGGTACTTGTTCGACGTGTGGTACGACGTCGTACGGGCCCGGGACAATGGGAGAGATGACATCAGTGTAAATCGGGTTCGCCAAAACAATGTGGGGACAAAGATCTGCCAAAAGGGCAACGACAGCCAAGGTAATTGGCGTAGACCATGTGCAGCGTTTCATGAGTGGTTCTCCTGAGAATAGCGATGTGTTGTCGGTTACGAAACTTCCTTGCCCGGACGATTCCTGTGGTTGTTGAAGCACGCGTGCTTTATTGAGAAGCGACAGTGAAATCGCTATTGGGCGCGAGGTTGAGGGAGGAGGGCGACGAAGCAACGGGCTCGAGGCTTTGGAGAAGTCCTCGGACAGGACGACGGCGATGGATGCGTCCGAGATTGATGTCGTGCTGCTGCGAGTCGTCGTGTGCCTGAATACCTCGAACCTCGAGGTATTCAGGCACACGACACACGCACACGCATACACACTCGCCTGCTCTCTCGTCGGTCGGTAGCCGTGGTCGCCAATCGACTCGGAAAGCCAAACCTAGACAATCGTCCAATCGGCAAATGTGAAATTGGGGATGCGTGAAAAATCAACGGTGTTTTTTGTAAGCAGTGTCATTTGATTCGCGATTACGATCGACGCAATTCTCAGATCCATCGTTCCTACTCGCACTTTTTGTGCCTTCAATTCATCGTATACTTCCGCGGCCGCGTCGCTGAATGCAAGAACTTGTGCCCGTGCAAATGTTGTAATGACGCCCGCAAGTTCGGAATAGCCACGAACCAATGAAGATGAGTTCTTTGAGCGAGACACGAATTTTGTCCAGCCATTGAACTGCTCGTGGAATGTTATTATTGTCACGAACACGTCACTTGGACGTGCTGCCGACAATCTACGGGCGAGAACATCATACGAATTCCCGTATTTGCGTTGGAGAATGCTGAGGTGATCCGAATCAAGTACGTACACGCGTTATTCTTCGTCCGGTTGTTCCGCGTCTCGCAGTTCTTTACCTAGTCGGACTATTTCGTCAAAGCTGGGGTCTCCACTGAAGATGCCCGTGATGTCAGCGAGCCAGTTTGTAGAATTGGTCGGAAGTTTTGCCTTCAAGTCTTCCAAGTCTCGTTCAACTTTCGCTAACCTTATCTCAATGGATTCCGACATGTCTTAGCTCGTTTTTCAAAACGGGATGGAATTACTGTCAAGCGTCGCTGGACGCGACACTTAGCGCGGGACTTGGCGATACTCCCAAACTCCAAAACTGTTATGGGCGGAATTATAGCATGCGCAATAGACGCAAGGAAGACAAGGCGCTGTTCCCTCGCGAGCGATCCGTGTTCGAGTAAAGGCACGCGACTAACGAAACGAAAGGTTCCCGGCGAGCCTATATTACTTTCTGAATACCTCGAACCTCGAGGTATTCAGGCACAAGACACGTTTGCTGTCGGTCGTTTCCTGTTAGAATGGTCGACGTGTTTCCCGGCAAAGGGCTTCCCGTATTCCAAGTAGATAGGCTAGCTCCCATGAGAGTGCTCGAGATTCCCGCGGGAGTATTCGTTCTCCTTCTGGCCGGCATCCATTCCATCGCCACCGCCGACGACGGCGCGCTGACCGGCGTGCGGCATCGCATCCTGGTGTCGACGGATGTCGGGGGGACCGATCCGGACGATTTTCAATCGATGGTTCACTTACTGGTCTACGCCGATGTCTTTGATATCGAAGGTCTTATCTCGTCACCGTATGGTCCGGGACGGAAAGAGCACATCCTGAAAGTGCTCGATGCCTATGAACGTGACTGTCGCAACTTGCAGCAGCATGCAGCCAGTTATCCGTCGCCGGATGCATTGCGAGCCGTTTGCAAACAGGGGGCGATCGATTCGCCCGGGGCGAGCGGCATTTCCCAACCGACCGAGGGATCGCAATGGATCGTCGATTGTGCTCGGCGAGATGATCCGCGTCCACTGCATCTGCTGATTTGGGGTGGCATCGAAGATCTTGCTCAGGCCTTGCATGACGACCCCGGCATCGTGCCACGATTGCGAGTCTACTGGATTGGCGGTCCGAACAAGAAGTGGAGCGTCGACGCGTACAACTATGTTGAACAAAACCACGCGAAGCTGTGGATGATCGAGGCCAACGCCACGTATCGCGGTTGGTTCACCGGCGGCAACCAGAGTGGGCAGTGGGGGAATAAGTCATTTGTGGCAACGCATATCGCCGGGCATGGTGCACTCGGCAAGCTGTTCGTGGAAGCCAAAGCAGATCTCAAGATGGGTGACTCACCGTCGGTCGGGCGGCTGTTGCGAGGTGAGTCGGAGAATCCAGCCGCGGCAGGTTGGGGTGGGAAATACGTGCCCATCTGGGATCATCGAAAGACGGTTTTCGAAAACTGGACGACTGACGAAGAGACATCCGAGGTTTTCGGTGTGACCGAATTCAAGGTGCCAGTCCCTGCCGGTTATACGAGTCAACACCGTGCGGAGATGGTTTTCAACAGCGGCTTGCCTGCGTCATTGGGGGGCGTGGACGGGGGCTTCCTCTGTTTTCGCTTCTCGCCGCGAGATGCTAAGCTCTGGGAGTATGTCATCAACAGCGATTTCGGTATGTTGGATGGAGTGCGGGGCAAGTTCATCGCCGTGCCACCGCTGTTGTCCAGAACGAGTATTCGATCGACCGTACATCCACACTGGTGGATTGATGATCCCGATCCGGCGGCAGCAGAAGGCGTCCATCCGGGTGCCAGGAGCGTGAATCAGTGGCGTGAAGACTTTCTGAAAGACTTTGCCCAGCGGATGGACCGTTGTTTAGCCCAGTAACACCGTTGTTTAGCCCAGTAACACCGTTGTTTAGCCCAGTAACACCGTTGTTTAGCCCAATAACACTGTAATTTCAACCGTTCCCGATCAATCCCATGGCAGGTAACTCCATGAATTTTACAACCATGAATCGGTTCTTGTTCCGTTTGTTGGCCACCGGCATTGTGCTTGTCGGCGGTTTTTTTGGGGGGTCGTTCACGGCGGCTCAATATCCCCGGATTTCATCGGAGGTAGCGGCCGAGTCGGCGCGGCGGGATCAGCTCATGCAGCGTCATTCGGATGAGGCGTGGGAGCGGGCACTGCCGGTGATCGAGGAGTGGGAAGAGAAGGGTAAGCCTTACATTCCGTGGGCGGCCAAGCCGGAGGATTTGCCGCAAGCCGAGATTCCTGCGTTTCCGGGAGCGGAAGGGGGTGGGATGTACAGTTTCGGCGGGCGGGGTGGAAAAGTCTACGTGGTGACAAACTTGAGCGACCGTGGTCCCGGCAGTTTTCGCGAAGCGCTGGAGGCTGGGGGACCACGCATTGTCGTGTTCAACGTCGCCGGGATCATACGACTGGAAGAACGCATTCGGATTCGGGCTCCCTATATCACGATCGCGGGGAGCACGGCACCCGGTGACGGAGTGTGCATTGCCGGGGACACGGTGGAAATCGATACGCATGATGTGATCATCCGGCAGATGCGGTTTCGCCGAGGCACAACGTGGGTCGGCAATCGCAACGATTCGTTCGGCGGCAACCCCGTGGGAAACATCATGATCGACCACGTTTCGGCCAGTTGGGGGTTGGACGAAAATATGTCCATGTACCGTCACATGTACCAACCGCCCGATGGTTCTAAGGAAGAAAAGCTGCCTACGACGAACATCACGATTCAATACTCCATCTTCAGCGAAGCACTTAATACGTATCATCATGCGTTTGGTAGCACGATTGGGGGTTACAACAGTACGTTCCATCATAACTTGTGGGCGTGTAACACCGGTCGCAACCCCAGCGTCGGCATGATTTACGATTTTACGTTTGCTAACAACGTCGTCTTCAATTGGCGACATCGTACGACCGACGGCGGGGACCATCGCAGTTTTTACAACATCATCAACAACTACTACAAACCTGGTCCGGTAACGCCGTTGGGTGATCCAATTAGTTATCGGATTTTGAAACCCGAATCACGTCGAGCGAAACCACCGGTCGACGACTATGGACGCGCATACGTTCATGGCAATGTCGTCGAGGGAAATGAGCGGGTGACCGCCGACAATTGGGATGGCGGCGTTCAAGTCGACTCGATCGGAGATCCCCAGACGATACTCCCGTCAATACGATCGGAAGCTCCCTATCCACATTCGCACATCACGATTCAATCGGCCAACGATGCCTACGAAGAAGTACTTCAGCACGCAGGGGCGACGCTGCCGAAACGAGATGCCGTGGACCAGCGAGTGACAGAGAGCGTACGGACGGGCCGCGTCAGCGCCGTTGCGGGTGCTAGCGTTCGCCAACAGCTATCCAATCCGAATTATTCCGACAAGACGGTCGACGAAATGATCCATGAGGTTTCGCTGGGGATTATTACGGACATTGAGCAGGTTGGTGGCTACCCCGACTACCGCGGTGAACCCTATTCCGATAGCGATGGTGACGGAATGCCCGATGATTGGGAAACAAAGCATGGACTGGATGCCAATAATGCGTCGGACGCAAGTGCGGATCTCAACGGCGATGGCTACACCAACATCGAAGAATACATCAACGGACGTGATCCATCGGAGCCGAAGCAAGCGTGGCCAGCGCCACACACCTACCGTGATCTCTGGAATTCCGACCCTGACCTGAGGTCGAGGTTTGAGCGCGGCTAAGTACTTGGAGTGAGACCAAGCGATATCATTTGCGAGATTGTGCCACCGATGGGTGTTCTGAACACACGATTTCGGCCAAATGCATACGACACTGCCAGAATTGGCGGAGAAACTGTGGACTTTCTCGTGCGTTCGGTATATATTGCGACTCGATAGAGTGGCTGTGCGTTGCTCATCCGATTCTGTCGCCGCCAAGCGAACGAACCCGTTTGAGTTGATTCCACTCCACGGTTTCCAAATGCAGTCAGATCTGTTTTCCGAATTTCATTGCGGGAGGTGCCCCAGATGAAACGTTGCACTCAGATGCAAATTGTGTCTTTCCTTGTTTGTGTCATCGGATTGGTAGCTTCGCCGGTTGGCGCCGCCAATGTCACGTGGGTGACTCTCAACGAGATGGAAACTGCTTCGGCAGCGGCCGCGGGAGCCGGCTATACCGAATCCCCCGATATCGGTTACACGAATCTGCTGAAAGGTCTCGGTCACAACGTGACTCGATTCTTTACTCATGAGCCGCTTACAGTTGGCGAAATCTCGCAACTGAATGCCTCGGATTTGGTCATCATCGGGCGCGCGGTAAACAGCGGTGAATACGAACCATCGGCCGATTGGAATACCCAGGTTACCGCGCCGGTGATGGTGATGTCAGGGTATACGCTTCGGCCAAGTCGGCTTAACCTGTCGGACGGTGAAACGATGGTCGACATTGCCGGACCGACGCGACTGCTGGCTCATGCCCCAAGCCACCCGATCTTTGACGGAGTCAGTCTTAATGGATCCAATGAGACGGTGAACCCAATCCTGGATGTGGTTACCGATTTTCTGGGCACGCACCGCGGCGCATCGATCAACATGGCCAACGTGGTTGGCGGTAACGTGTTGGCGTCGGTGACCAGCGACGGCGGAGGAACTGCCGGTGGATTCGTTATAGCCGAATGGGAAACCGGAGCCGCTGTTAACAACGGCGAAATCCTCGCCGGGCCGCGCATGACCTTTCTCAGTGGTAGTCGCGAAATCAGTGGCCAGCCCGTGGCAACCGCCGGTATCTTCGATTTGTCCCAAGACGGTCAACAGCTCTTTGTCAATGCAGTGAACTATCTGTCTGGGGAAACGGCGACGTTGATTCCCGGAGATGCCGATGGCAATGGTACGGTCGAGCTGTTGGACTTCGAGATCATCCGAGACAATTTCAACATGAGTGTCACGTCGCGGTCCTTAGGAGACTTGACGTTTGACGGCATCGTTGACTTCGACGACTTCCGCCAATGGAAAGATAATTTTCCTGGCGCCAATGGAGCAGTTGGTGCGGCCGCATCGGTACCGGAACCCGCGAGCATGGTCCTGGTGTTTCTGACACTTCCGTGGATATTACGGCGAAGGAAGT
>JAGQPD010000724.1 GCA_020426865.1 Planctomycetales bacterium | reverse complement strand
CAGCGGAATTGTTGAGGTTTGCTGCCCCGGAAGAGGATGCGCCGAAATGTGCTTTCCACTCACCGTGATCCGCTTGATTGACGATTTCATCGAGGTTGGCATCAGCAGGCAAGCCCGCCCCCGTCGCTCCCAATGAATCGCGCCAAAGTGCGTAGTCTGCCGCATTCACGGTCCCATCGCCATTGAAATCGCCTGTAATCGCTTCGGATGCCACGTATTGCACGACACCATACCGAGTCAGACCCGCTGTTGTCTGGTACTGGAAAACGACGTCTCGCGCGTCGATGGTAGAGTTGTACGCTTGTCCGAGGGAGACCGTTCGATTCAGATCGAACGGAGAGCTGCCGTGCAAATACGCTTCAGTCAACCGGTTGCTGGTCGAAGAGAAAACATCCCACGTTTGTCCGACTTCTGTGCCGACGGGGTCTAGGTTCTTGGCGTCAAAGTTGTTGGCTAACCACGGCGTGGGATTGAGTGACCCTCCAGCGCTGAGAATTTCGTAGCCATTGATATTGATTGCATTTTCACCGCCGGTAATCGTCATTTCCCGACTGCTCGTATCGATGGTCAACGTCGGTAGAGTTGGACCCAAAAAGCTCTCGACGGCAGCGATGTCAGGCTCTGAAAGGACTCCTTGAAAGACGATTAGATGTTCGATCTCCCCCAATAGACTGTATCCGCTGCCGCCAAAATACGTTCCATTGTCGTAAGCTCCTATAACTAAAGTCGGATTGGCGGTTAGAGACAGAGTTGACGATCCAGTTACGTGGAGGTCGTTACCATTCGCATAGGCCCGATGTTGGGAATTGGAGTAGTCGTAAACGGTAGTCCACACAGTACTTGTGTCGTCGAAGGCGGAGATGACATCGCCAAAATAAGTCGTTCCTGGATAGAGTTCGACACGATATCCCCCGCCGAAATCGTCTCGCTGATGGTTCATTCCGGGGGCGTTAGCGACTTCAAGATTGCTTAGCGTGTAGGCATAAAGTCCACTGTTGGCTGCCCCGTTCTGGTTCGTGCTGTCGTAATGACCTTTCCAAATAATGGTGTACTGTCCGCCACTTGTTGAAAGCGGTGTTTGCAAGTGTAAGTTGTCGGCAGCGATCGTTTCATTGAAGATCACCGCGGTCCCGTTGGTCGTAATGTTGGTGCCTGCTCCAACGCCAGCCAAGGTGGCCGTAGCGACTACATTTTGGCCCGATCCATCGTAACCTTTCCAACTGTCGACTTGATTGCCCATACTGTCGACTCCGACGCGCGCGTCGAAATGTATCAGTAACTTGCTCTGTCCGTCGGGGCTGAGCGGAGCATCATCGAACAACCCAGCCTCGGACGTATTTGGATTGGATATACCGAGTGCCGTGGCTAGAAGACAATACATCGCTCCAAACTTCCAAACACGCCGCGTTGAAATCCAACTCGCAACCTTGCCGAATACGCTTACCTTAGCTCGACGAGAACTTTCTCTCAGAACCATTGCCATGACTCCCAATAAAATCAGAATGAACGAAGTTGGTTCAGGTACCTCGGCACCACCGAGATCTGCAAGATTGCCGCCACCCGCCACAAAAGCCGTTCGGAAAGCCTGCAGATCTAACAAAGAATGGATGCCGTCGCCGTTTAGATCGCCTAAGCCATAGGACTGCGCCACCGTAAGCCCCGAAAGGTCGCTACCGTATACTGACTGCAAGAAGGTCCAATCGGCCACATCGGGCGCTCCGCCACTGAAATCGACGTCGCCGAACTCATAAGGCACACCCGTGCCACCTTCAAACTGCACGAGGATCTCGAGGGGTTGGCCCGATCCCCCCGTCAAACTGGCCGCGATAGTCTCATCGAAATATGGCGTCCACACTCCCATATTTCCAAGCGATACGGTCTGGCCGGCACTGAGCACCGCAGAACCGGTTGTCGATTCTGCCAAGGTCGGATCGGTGGAGTTTCCTTCAATAAGCCAAACGT
>JAGQPD010000723.1 GCA_020426865.1 Planctomycetales bacterium | reverse complement strand
CTTTTTCATGCCCGAATAACTCACTTTCGATTAACGTTTCGGGAATGGCGGCACAGTTAATACGCACGTACGGAAAGCTTCTGCGCGGACCATGTTGATGGATGATGCGTGCAATCAGCTCTTTGCCGGTTCCGCTTTCCCCGGTAATCAATACGGTGGCGGAACTTGCGGCAAAGCGTCGAGCTTGTTCGACGATACGGTCCATTTGCGGAGACTCGGCCACGGTTACCTGTCCAGCGATTTCGCTAGGATCATCGGGCTGATGGTCTGCAAGCAGTCCGGCTAAGTCGCGCAATTCGCCAACGATTCCGGCTTGCGACGAAATCGGCGGGTGGGACGCTATTGCGTCGGTGGAATGTTGTGCTTGGGCACTCCGATCCATTTGTCGGGCCTTTCTGTCTTATCCAGTTCAACGACCGATGTCGACTAACCTTGTTGTTGTCCGTAGGCTGCCTGCATCTTCCGGCGCCGGGCTGCCTCGCTCATTTGAGGCTGCAGCCGCCCTTTTGCCTCGAGCGCAGTCCCTTCGGCCATGGCGATCGTCTCCATCATGTGCAAGAGCTGGCCTTCGATTGTTTTCAGCAATTGCGATAATTCGTCACTTGGCGTTTTGCCTGCATCTCGCCATCGCTGCCTCATGCCTTGCGTCCGCGTTTCCCATCCGGCAACTTCTTCCAAAATTGCCTTCAGTTTGGTCAAGGCGGACTCGTCAGCCACACCCGACTGCATGGTGTTGGTGATTTCGTCAGCAATCAGAGTCGCTTGATCGTAGTACGCTTTCTGCCGACGCAGGCAGTCGATCATTTCTTGTTCCAAAACGGAATTACTGTGACGGTTGGTCATCAGGAAACTCCTTGAGTAATTGCTCCAGAGATGAACGAAGTAGGTTCAGTTTTTGCGACGCCTCGGTCTGTTTTTGTAGCCAATCGAGCCACCAGCGAGCGTTTTCGGCCAGGTGCTCGTCTTCCTTGCTACCAGCAACAATCCGGTAGTGCTTCTCCGCCTCCTGAATGCTGCCCAAATGACGATAGCAACAGGCCAGTTGGTAGTGATGCCAGACGTCGTCCGCGGTCTTCGGATTGACCACGACGAGATCGCGATAGATTTTCATCGCCAGCTCGAACTTGCCGCTGGCAAACAGATTGTCAGCGAGTGCCGTACGGTCAATCGGCTCCGCTGTAATGTCTCGCGGCGAATCGGGGTACGTCGGTTCCTGCGAAAGAACTTGTGTTCGCTGGGAGTCCTCGTCCTCTGGCGGCACGGAATCGTCAGAGGGAACAACGACCGGAACCGGCTGCGATGGCGTCGGTTCTTTCATCACACGTGGCACCTCTGGTGGCGGCATAAGCGAGTCTGCCAGTTTCTCGGCCGCAATTCGCTCAGCTTCCTGGCGAGCGCGATCGGCTGCTCGACGGCGTTCCACCTCCACACGTCGCCGCCACTCCAAAGCCTGCAACTGCAGGAGCTGGTCAAGCTGATCCAAGCGATCCTCCAACTCCGAAAAGTGACGATCGGAATCCACACGACGATCATCAACTTGGTCGTCGAACGAATGCTGTTGGGTGGGTAATGGCGGAAACGACGGGGCCTCGTCCTTCTCTTCCGGAAGAGGAGTTTTCTCTACCGGTTCCACGACAATTTCCGCGTCGGCTTGCGTGCGCCGCACGCCCTGGGCAAGTAGTCCCTTCACCACACCCTCGCCTCGTGGTCGCCGGAAATCACGTTCCGTGGGATCTCGCTCCACGATCGAGTGTTGCCCCTTGGAGGCACTTGTGGGCTGGTGTACTTCTGCCACGGCGTTGAGTGTGCCAAAGATAACGGCTGCCGCTGCCCATGCGATGGACGCACGCACGGTCCTTGTTTCTAACGATCGTCGGTTCAGTGTCGTCATTGCTGGCCACCTGCCACTGGGTCAACGGAGGTCGCGGGCTCCACAGGGGCCATCCCAGAAAAGCAAATGGCCGCGGAGTGGTAGTCACCTCGCCGCTGGTAAGTTTTCCCCATGAATTGCAGCACTGCCTTCTTTTCATCGTCGTCAAGTTCGTCATTTAAGAGATCGTTACAAACGCTCAGCACCTCATCGTAACGCTCGCTCTTTAGCTCCAAATCCGCCAACTGCAGCTTCGCGGACCGTACGATCGAAGTGTTCTCCGATTGAGCCAGTGCGACAAGCTCCGCTCGTGCTTGTTGCCACTGTCCGAATGTAAATTGATACTTGATCAACTCCATGCGAACCTGGTCTCGCACGTTGGGAGTCAACTCCCGGCGCAACGCATGTTCATACAACGCAACCATGTCCTCCCAAAGCCCCAGATCGTGAAAGGTCTTCCCGAACAACAGGTAGGCATGATCGCCGAAGAACGACTCCGGATGGGCCTTCGAGATTGCGGTGACCAGCGTTCGTCCCACAACCAACTCTCGAGATTCGTCCTTGACGACTCGGTAGTTCGCCAATGCCGTGAGGAATGCCGCCTGATCGCGAAATTGCGGTGTTCGCAACAGTTGCTTGTCTTCCATCAAGGTCTCGTTAGCAGCGTATGGATTTCCGGCCAGCAGATAAGCCCCGGCCAGACACAACAGAGCGTTGGCATGCACATTGGGGTCCGTACTCAACGATACTGCCCGCAACAACGGTCGCACAGCGTCTGTGGCGAAACCATCTTCGAGCGTGATGCGACCGGCAAAGAGATATCCCAGCGCCTCCAAGGGATGACCGCGACTTTCGTCGACAACTCGATAAAATCCCGACTTCGCCTCCTCTCGGTTACCCTGGATCCACAACACCTTTCCCAGATTGAAGAGACCCTCGGCACGCACCGAACGATCATCCTGGCGTTCAACAATTTGACGGTAATCGAGTTCCGCTTGTTGCCACTGTCCATTGAGCATGTCCAGATTTCCAAGCGCCAGAAAGGCAACCGACGTGAGTGGGTGCCTGGAGAAGGCCGCAACGGCATGACGCAGGCAACGATCGCTCGACCGCATTTCGTATTGTCGCAGTTCGCTATCGGCGACCTCCTGCATTAGCTTGATCTCAATTGTCTTGCCGTTGGCGATCCACATCATGTCACAAGGGCGCAGTAGACCGTCGAGCATTTCGCCGAAACTGGTGGTCAACCCCCGCATCGACGTGACCCGTTCCCCCACGGCGACCCGAGCTTCGCCCGACCAATTCACCGCATACCCCGCTTCCGCCGCCAATTGATGAACAGCCTCTACGACGGTAGCAGGAGGAATGGTCGCCTCCATCTCAACCTGGTCCGGCGCGTCGCTGAATCGATAGATCGTTGATACAAGTGGCTTCCAGGCGGTTTGGCTCGGGTCAGGCGGGGATGCCTGCGCCAGCTCCAAAAGCCGCTGGCCATTCCACTGCGGCGCTCCGCGGACGACGGCGCGTGGATCAAGGAGGTTCATTTGCGGCTCGCCCATCACCTGAGCGACACGACACTGAGCTAACAAATGCACCAGCTCCCCATGGAACGTGTCCCGCAGGTGATCGGCCGGGCCAATGTGGAAATAAAGATCGTATAACATTGGCTCGGCCAACTGATACCGCTGCTGGCGGTAGCGCAGTCGAGCCTGTGCCAGTTTGGCGGCCATCGTCAATCGCCCGGGCCCCTTCCCAACGAGCTCGCGATAGGCCACCAACGCGCCTTCAAAATCGCCCATCTGCTCCTGGCACACTCCGACCCGGTACAATAGCTCGCCGTCCGGATCTTGCGGCGTCCTCAATAACAATCGCCGAAACAGACGCAACGCCGCGGCCGGCTCTTCCGATACCAGCAGATCCTCGGCCCGCCGCCAGACGATATCGATCGGTTCGTCCCCCAAAACC
>JAGQPD010000722.1 GCA_020426865.1 Planctomycetales bacterium | reverse complement strand
TCGAGCTGTTGGTGGTCATCGCGATCATCGGATTGCTGGTCTCGATGCTGCTGCCAGCCGTCAATGCGGCGCGGGAATCTGCCCGTAGAACTCAGTGTCAGAACCACCTCAAGCAGCTCGGGTTGGCGTATTTGTCCCACGAATCCGCGCTGAACCATTTTCCGACGGGAGGGTGGGATTGGGACCAGGCGCCGAGCTATCAGGGGGGAAACCCTCACGCTGGTGCGAAACAGAGAGCGGGTTGGGGGTTCCAGGTTTTGCCCTACGTGGAGGCAAGTGCCGTCTGGGCGGCGGGTGCGGAGATCGCGATCAAGACGCCGCAAGCGCTGTTCTTTTGTCCGTCGCGTCGAGGTCCACAGACGGTCTTTTATACCGACAACTATGATCCGCCAGTGCGAGGTGGAGAGCTCGAGCACGCATTGTGCGACTATGCGGCCAGCAATCGCGAAGGTGCAGGGGTGACTCGCCGGTTTGCTCCGGTCGAGTCGCGGCAATTGGAAGATGGTCATTCGACGACCTTGATGCTGGGCGAGAAGCGTTTGAATCTCAGTGACCTTGGCGAGCCGCAGGACGATGACAACGAGGGCTACACGGCGGGCTGGAATTCGGACACCATTCGCCGAATCGACCAGTCCCCGCGTCCCGATTTTCATGGCGATGGCGACGGAGACGGTTTATTTGGCAGTTCGCATGCGGCGGGGATCAATACCGTCTGGGCGGATGGGTCCGTCCATTTGATTCAGTATGACATTGAAGTGTCTGTTTTTGAGAGGCTGGGAGTGATCGACGACGGTCAGCCCGTCGAAGTGCAATAGCAATACGAGGAAACCATCGGATGAACATTTCGCACGGACAGTTGTTGAGTCGCACGATTCTGATGAAGGTCGCACTTGCTCTGTTGGTAGCCGCAACGGGATGTAACCGCGGCCCAAGTGTTAGTACTTTGCGTGAACGGTTGGGGGACGACGATCCGGACGTTCGCTACGAGGCGGTCAGGGCCTTGGAGGATTTGGGGAAAAGTGCTCGCTCGGCAGTAGATGACTTAGCACTAGCACTAAAGGATCCGGAGGTGAGGGTTCGATACCGGGCGGCCAAGGCGTTGGCCAATATTGGTCCGCGGGCCATCGATGCAGTCCCACAGCTAACGGTGGCAGCCAAGGATGCGGACCCGGAAGTGCGCTACTACGCCGTGAAGGCCATTTACAAGACGGGGAGCAAGTCACCTGACTTGGTGCCCGCCGTGCTCACGCTGTTGAACGATCCCAATGACGAGGTGCGACCCTATGCGGCTCGTGTGTTGGGTAATGTCGGGCCCGATGCCAAAAAAGCCGTGCCCGCATTGCAGACGGCCAGGCAATCGTCGCAGGAGAGCCTGCGTGAAGCCGCTGCGAAAGCGCTCGAGAAGATACAGAACAGTTGAGCCGCTTGAATTGTGACTGCTAGTACGTGTTGGAGACCACGCGATGACAACGACTTGTGATACCACCTTTTCGCTGCAAGGACCCATCATGGTTCCCCACACTAACGATTTGCGTATCGTGCTCTATTCGCACGATACGATGGGATTGGGGCACGTCCGGCGCAATCTATTGATTGCCCAGGCACTAACCCGTCCCCCTGTAAATGCGAACGCGCTGATTGTGTCAGGCATTCGCGAAGCCGGGATGTTTGCGTTGCCCGAGGGCGTCGATTTACTCTGCCTCCCGTCGGTCCGAAAGACGGCGCACGAACGATATTCGGCGAAGCAACTGCAGATATCGCTCGATAGTGTTACTCAGATCCGGTCGCGAATCATCCACGCTAGCGTAGAAGGATTTGAACCGGACTTGCTGATTGTGGACAAGGTTCCGCGAGGACTGAACGGCGAGTTGGAAGCGGCGCTCAAGGCTCTTCGAACGCATGGCCGAACTCGGTGCATCTTGGGCCTGCGTGATGTGTTGGACGAACCCGCCGTGGCGCGCACCGAATGGCACGCCGATGACAACGAGCAATTCGTTCGAGAGCACTTTGACGACGTCTGGATTTACGGCGACCGCAACGTGTATGACACTGTCAAGGCGTGCCGGTTTTCCAGCGATTTGGCGAGCCGCACCAAATACCTTGGTTATCTTGACCAACGAGAGCGTCTACAGTTGTGGGCAAATCGCGATTGCGGAGTGGATGCATGGCAGCAGGTTGGCTCAACTCCCTTCGTGCTGGGTGTCGTCGGCGGCGGACAAGATGGACGCGATGTCGCCTTGTCGTTTGCCAAGGCCGACTTCCCTCGCGATCACAAAGGGGTCCTCGTGACCGGCCCGTTCTTGCCGCCCGAGGCAACGAGCGAATTGCGACGAATTGCCGCGTCGCGATGTGACTTGCAAGTGGTGGAGTTTTGTCCGGAGGTGGACGTGCTGCTAAGCCAGGCGGCTCGCGTGGTGACGATGGGTGGGTACAACAGCATCTGCTCGATCCTCACCCATCAGAAACCATCACTGGTTATTCCACGGGTGTGGCCCCGGCAAGAGCAAATGCTGCGAGCTCGGCGCATGCGGCAACTCGGACTGTTTTCCATTCTCCATCCCAATCGCGTTTCGCCATCAACCATTTCCAGATGGATGCAGGCTCCGACCGTAATCCCGAATCCACACAGCGGCATCGATTTGAGCGGGCTGCAATCGATGGTCTCCTACGTATTAAAATCCGTTTCCACCTCCAAGTACAACAGGACTATGGCATGTTAACGTCACACACTCCACGCATCGGATACGTCGTCAAACGCTATCCACGTTATTCCGAGACGTTCATTGTGAACGAAATCCTGGCCCACGAGCAGGCCGGATGTGAACTCTCCGTGTTTGCCCTTCGTCCACCAACGGATACTCACTTCCAAGATTGCATCTCGCGTGTGCGAGCGCCCGTGAAGTATCTATGCGCGGACAATATCAAGGGCGAGGCACTTTGGTCAACCATTCAAGACCTCAGTACTCGCGTACCGGAATTGTGGGACTACCTTCGCGAACTTCCCAAAATGAGTGCACAGACGGTATATCAGGCAATGGAACTGGCCGAGATCGCCGGTCGGCAGCAGCTATCTCGTTTGCACGCGCACTTTGCTACGAGTGCCGCCGACGTCGCCTTGTTGGCCGGAAGAATTGCTGGCATCCCGGTATCGTTCACTGCACATGCCAAGGACATTTTTCACGAGGACGTCGACAACCAGGCGTTGGAACTCAAGCTCTCACAGGCGGACAGCGTCGTAACGGTGAGTGAATTCAATCTCCAGTATCTGAGAACAACCTTTGGAAACGCCGCCAATCGCGTCGTTCGGATTTACAACGGACTGGACCTGGATCGATTCAGCTACCGAGATCCGCAATTCCGACCCACCAAAATAATTGCGGTCGGCCGCTTGGTGGAAAAGAAAGGCTTTGATGTCCTGCTCCAGGCCTGCCGCCTATTGCTGGACCGCAAAGTGCCATTCGATTGTCAAGTGGTTGGCACCGGTGAATTGGAAAGCAAGTTGACACTGATGTCACGCGATCTGGGCCTGGATGGCGTCGTCACATTTTCCGGCGCAATGCCACAAAGTGCCGTGATTCAGGCCGTGCAAAATTCCGCGGTGATGGCGGTGCCGTGCGTGGTCGGTGACGACGGCAATCGCGACGGACTGCCCACCGTGCTTCTCGAAGCCATGGCGCTTGGCACCCCGTGCGTGGCGACCGACGTGACCGGAATACCAGAAATCGTGATCGATCGCGAAACGGGACTGCTGATTCAGCAACGAAATCCGGTGGCCTTGGCCGATGGTCTGGAGCTATTGCTCACGACGCCCACGATCCGCTCGCAAATGGCGTTCGCGGCTAGGGCGCTGGTCGAGTGCGAGTTCAACATTCATCGCAACGCCGCCCGCATACGACAACTGTTTGGCGAAATGGCCGTCGACGACACTGCCGCCGCCGACACTGCCGCCGTCGCTGCCGTCGCACGTCAATTGCAGGAGGCGTAACCGATGCGATTGGCCTATGTTTCCGCGGACTTGGGTGTGCCAGCGTTCGGACAAAAAGGGTGTTCACGCCACGTACAAGAAATCCTGCGAGGATTTCTGAATACCGGTACCACGATCGATCTATATGCTGCGCGGATCGGTGGGTGTCCGCCCGCCGACCTAACCTTAGTCCGTGCGTGCGAATGGATCACGGCTACGACTCAGGCGATCGAGGACCGGGAACAGCGCGGCATCACAGCAAATGCCGATTTGCTGGAACACCTGCTGTCGCAGCCAATCTACGATGCCATCTACGAACGCTATTCACTATGGGGATTCGCCGCGATGGAATACGGTCGGATGATGGGAATCCCGTCGGTTTTAGAAGTGAATGCACCGCTAATCGATGAGCAACGACGACACCGCGGCTTGAACCGGATTGCGTGTGCGGAAGCGATCGCGGCGCGCACTTTTGCAGCTGCGTCGGCAATCGTGGCCGTCTCGGATGGCGTGGCGGACTATCTCAAAGCTCAAGGGGTCGCGGAGAGTAAGGTCCACGTCGTTCCCAACGGAGTCGATCCGGATCAGTTTTTGCCCATCGCCAATCCAACGCAGGCTGACTCGTTAGAGCATCACCCGTTTACGATCGGTTTCGTAGGCACGCTGAAACCGTGGCACGGCGTTGCCGAACTGCTGCAGGCATTTCTCGAATTTCACAACCGCCATCCCAAGTCGCGGCTGTTGATCGTCGGGGACGGTCCCGAGCGAGCGGGGTTGCAAGAAGAATTACAGAGATGGAATATCGACGCGGTGGCCGCAGTGACTTGGGTCGGGGCGGTTGCCCCCAGTGAGATTCCCAGCTTCATTGCACAGATGGACATCGCTGTGGCACCATATCCGCAACTGGAGCAGTTCTACTTTTCCCCGTTGAAAGTCTTCGAATACATGGCCGCGGCTCGGGCAGTCGTCGCTAGCGATATTGGCCAACTTCGCGACATCGTGCGTCATGAACAAAACGGTCTGCTGGTAGCAGCCGGCTGCACGAAAGCTCTAACGGCAGCGTTCCAGCGACTCTATGAAGCTCCGGATTTGGCAAGTCGACTGGGACAAGCTGCGCGCGAGACGATCCTCGCGAATCATTCCTGGGAAAGCGTTGTCCAACGTGTCCTGGCAATCATGCAACACAATCCATCGCCACCGCAACGATCTCGAAAGTCAACACGGGCACGAAATGCGTTCTGTAAATAGTAGCAATAGAAATCAAAGCCGATTCGGTCGACTGCTGCACCACGTGCTCCCATTGGTGCTGGAGCAACGAAAGGCGGCTACCGTAGCGATGCTGGCGTTGTTCTCCAGTACGCTGCTGGGGCTGCTCGAGCCGTGGCCGTTGAAGGTTGTGCTGGATGAGGTGTTGAAGTCGCCAGGTAGTGCGCCATACCATGCGCCAGACATTGTGCAAGTCAATTCCGGCACGTCCATTTGGTCGCAAGTGGACAAGTCATGGTTGCTTGCTGGTGCCTGCGTGACGGTGGTCGCAATATCGTTTGCCTTGGCTTGGACGGAGTACCATCGTACCGTCAGTTTTGCGATTGTCGGAAACCGGGCGATGTCCAAGTTGCGGAATCGGCTGTACCGGCATCTTCACCTGCTCTCGCCTACTTTTCATGGCAAATCTCGGCAAGGGGATTTGGTGGTACGCGTGATTGGCGACATCGATCGCTTGCGGGACGTGGCATCGACCGCCTTGCTCCCTGTACTGGCAAATACCATGTTGTTCTTCAGCATGGTGCTCGTGATGGCCTGTTTGAATTGGCGACTGACCGTATTGGCCGCATCGGTGGCCCCACTCTACGGACTTTCGACTTTGAAGCTGACTCGCAAGATTCACGAGGCGGCCGGCAAGCAACGTCGGCGGGAAGGAGCACTTGCCGCGACGGCCGCCGAATCCATCCAGGCAATTAGCGACGTCCAGGCCCTATCACTGTATGAGGTCTTTGACAAGGATTTTAATTCCCAGAACAGTAAGAGCTTGAAGGAGGGAGTAAAGACCAGCCGGTTGTCGGCCAAACTCGAACGTAGTGTCGACGCCTTAACTGCGATCGGAAGCGCAGTCGTCCTTTGGATGGGCGCTCGCATGGTGATGCGTTCCGAGATCAGCGTCGGAGAGCTCGTCGTATTCTTGACGTATTTGAAGCGGTGCTTTCGCCCAGCCAAAGACTTTGCCAAACACACGGGGCGACTTGCGAAAGCCGCGGCGGCTGGGGAACGCGTGGTGAGCTTGTTGGATCGCTTGCCCGACGTACACGATCGAGCGAACGCCGTGCCGGCGGTGTCACTGCACGGTCAGGTCGACTTCCGCGACGTGTCGTTTGCCTATGACGCAGACCATCCCATTTTGTGCGGCGTCAATCTAACGATCGAGGCCGGCGAACGCGTGGCGTTGGTGGGAGAATCAGGATGTGGCAAGTCAACGTTGCTACGCTTAATGATCCGCTTGTTCGATCCACAATCCGGGGCGGTCCTTATCGATGGACGTGACGTTCGCGAGTACACGCTGGAATCGCTGCGCGGGGAGATTAGCATTCTTCTGCAGGATTGCACGTTGTTCGCGACGTCGGTTTGGGACAACATCGCCTTCGGCGATATGGGGGCCGATCGGGAGGCGATCGTGCAAGCCGCAAGGCTGGCTGGAGCGGACGAATTCATCCGTCGGCTTCCGCAAGGATACGACACGGTACTCGGCGAACGGGGCGTCACACTCTCGCGCGGACAGCGGCAGCGAATTGCGATTGCCCGAGCAGCCATCCGGAACTCACCGATCGTCCTGCTCGACGAACCCCTGACTGGCCTGGACGCGCAGAATGCGCAACTGGTTGCCACTGCGTTAGATCGTCTGACGAAGGGAAAGACAACGATCCTCGTCACGCACGAGACAGAACATGCGGCACAGGCCGATCGCGTAATCTGCTTTCGCCAAGGTCAAGTCGTCGACACATCCATGATTCTACCATAGCAACGAAGGCAACCGCGCAACCATGGCATCGCTCATCGAATCATCGACTCTTTCGCAAAGTGGTTATCGCGATCCCGGACTGCCGGGTTTGACACTGGTATTGTCGCCAGATGCCCTGCGTCGAACGATGCTCCGGCGGCGCGCGCTAAGAACCGACCAAAGGTTGCGGTTGACGTATTTGCGGTACAAGCCCGGGCGTCGTTGCCTCGCCTTTTATTGTTGCGATTCACCAATCGGTACGGAGTGGTTTTATGCCGTTGCCCATCGTCGTGAAAGTTGGTCGAAACACGCCGTGCGTTATCGGCGAGTGCAACATTACCGACCCGATTGGAATTTGTGGACGTTAGATGGGCTCTGTGTATCGTTTTATCCGTTTCCGACCGACCCAAACCTGCGCATTGGCCGGGTTTTCGGCGATCCGAACGCACGCCGCGACTTCTTGCAGCGAGTCTTCCGCGATCGCCCCGAATGGCACGGTGGGACGTTGTCGGTATTGGCATACAAGCCAGAACGCCGCTGCATGGCGAAATTGTCCGTCGATGGCCAACCTTGTGCCGCAATAAAATTCTATGCCCCCGGTGACTTCGAACCAGCCAGGATCCGCGCCAAGCAGTTCCGGTCATCTCAACAGTTACGAATACCCGAAATTGTCGGGCGGTCGAAGCGGCATCGCGTGTTAGCAATGCAATGGTTGCCAGGAAATACATGGTATTTACCTTCAACATGGGACGACATGTCGGAATCGGCACTCGAAGGCATCGGCCGCGCCCTGGCAACTCTACACCGACATCATGCTGGCGTCGAGCTTCCCATGCGATTACCGGATCTAGGCAGTGATTTGAGTCGGCTGGCAGATGATATCGCACGATTAACTCCTGAACGCCGCAACGATGTGTCGTCCCTCTTTGCGGAGATGGCAGCTTGTTGGTCAACCAACGAACGAAATAGTGTTGTTTCCCATGGAGACTTCTATGGCCGCCAGGTATTGCCGGATTCAGGGCACGTGGGCATTATCGACTTCGATCAATCCCGCTGGGACGACTTTCATGTCGACTTGGGCAACTTCCTGGCACATGCCAGCTACGACTCACTGAGAACTCGAGACAATGCATTTTCCGAGCAACCGCCCGTTCGCGGCAATTCGTCGCCGACCGACGAACTTTGTCATTCGCGAGAATTGATCTTCGACCGAATCGCAGATTCGTTGTGTCACGGTTATGAGGTCGCTAGTGGACGGCAAGTCGACCACAACCGTCTGAAGATCGCGACGGCCATCGGATTGGCGAGGCTCCTGCCGCAGCCGTTTCGCCGCAACGAACCACAATGGCAATCGATGATGGCTCATATGCTGCAAGAAATTCGGCAGCGAGTGACGAGTGCGTGCCAACCGCACGCGTACGCCGCCGCTTCAATAAATTTACAGTCTCCAGGATTCCTAGCGAACACGCCGAACACTCCCGACAACTCGACAGCAGTTGTCAGGGACAGCCAGATTCCGTGGCTGGAAGAAATGCTGGATCTATCGAAGGTAAGGCGACGATGGACGACTGGCGTGGAAGGTGGTAGTTGTGCGAGTTGGCGAGCGCCCGATGCGGCCGCCCTGCTGCGACATAAACCGGGGCGACGATGTTTGATTGAATATCGTTGGCTCGACAACGGAAGGCCCGAACCGAAGAAACCGGTCTTGCTGGGTAAAGTGCGTGCGCGCGGACTTGATCTGCGAACGTATAACCTTCAGCGCGAACTCAGCGACCGTTACGGGCATCGCCTGGCGGCTGCGGGAATGACCCTACCGAAACCATTTGGCCTCGTACCAACTTGGAACATGTGGCTTCAGGAAAAGATGCCCGGCATTTCACCATGGGACTTACTCGACAACGACTGGTCGCCGATTCTGGCAACTCGTATCGCAATGGCGGTCGCCGCGCTGCATTGCTTACCAATCGATTGCGGTCGCGAACATCGCGCGTCGCACGAGTTGGACATTCTCTTGTCGCGACTGTTGCCGATGGCGGCCCGTTCAGAGCACAAGCACAAGATCGTCCATATTTTGCAGCGGTGCGAGGCTATAGTTGACGCCATTCCCGATGTTCCGCCGCAATTGATACACCGTGATTTTTATCCCGACCAGGTGTTGGTCGACGGCCCTAACATCGTCTTCCTCGATTTCGATTTGGCGGCAATGGGAGATGGTCAGCTGGACATCGGCAACTTTATCGCACATCTGATCGAATGGAACTTACGTCGCGGAAAACCCGCAAACGCTTCGCAAAGTTTTTCGGACGCATTGGTAAATGCATATTGCATGATCATGCCAGCCGCAACTGCGCGGGTAATTCACGCATATGTGGTTTTATCGCTGGCGCGACACATTGAGCTAAGCACTCGTTTGCCCGGTCGCGGGCATACAACGGTTCCCCTGATCCATTTGGTGACGGCCAAGCTCGATAGCGTGACTTAGCTATCACGCCAATACCTCGAACCTCGAGGTATTGGCGTCGTGATCAATGATTCTATTTCAACAAGCTTCTTGATGTCACCGTTTTCAGCATTGGCGTGCCACCTGCGGAGGCCGCGAAGTACTTTTGCGACACCTTGCGAATGTCGGCCACATATCCAGCCGTTTCAAATAGCGTAGCAATGTTGACTGCCTGCTGATGCGTGTCATACGTTTCGACATAGACGTATGGCCCAAGTTCATACCGGGGGTCGAACTCAATCGCAGCAACTTGCTCGTGATGGAACCACAACCATTCAGCTTTGTCCATTGCCGACTCCTCGGTCGGGTACCGCCACTCCGACACGTGACCGTCTCTCCAGGTGATAATCAAGTACCAGAACGTATCGTAGTCGGCGGCCCATACTTCATAGTCGTATAGGTCATCGGGGTGTATGGCGAGCGTATTCGACGTGTCGAATGTCGGTGTGTTGGCGGTCGAGCTGGGGGCCGTTTGCCCCGGCAGTGCTGCCAATGATGGCAGTACACACACTGCGACCCAAAGAAGACTCAAAGTGGCCCGTGCGGTCGTCATCACGTTTTCTCCTGTTTATTTCTGTCGGATGGTTGGCTTTTCCACTAAGTTGTGATTGCCGTCAGGCTGTGGGGCCGGCCACGCAGGTCGATGGATTTCACAGGTAGATTCGCAGGTAAACCTGTCGAAGCACATCTGAGGAGAAACACCCGTAAAACCGATTCATTGCTTTGCGCTGGCAGTTTAGCTATCGTAACGGTTTGAAGTGTTGGCAAGCAGCTGTTGACAAGTAGCTATCGTCGCATCTCCGAGGATGGGAACATCAGGAAACCGGCACCGTGGTATCGCGTGGTACTGAAACCGCTGAAGTGATTTGTCTATTTCGAGTTCTGTTCCGACGACGAACGCGCAGAGCCTTCGCATCCCTCGATCGGCCAACCAGCTTCCCGGCAATTGTATTGGCGGTGATCCTCGCGTCCGCGGCGATCCCGACGGACGCTGTCGGTCAGCGCGAGGAAGATTTTTTTGAATCACGAATTCGACCGGTGTTGGCGGATCACTGCGTCACATGCCACGGCAGCGAAAAGGCCGAGTCGAATCTGCGAGTTGATTCGTTAGAATCGATGTTGCGAGGAGGGGACGGCGGCCCGGCTATCGTGCCGGGTCACGCTGACCGGTCGCGGCTGTTGGCGGCGATCAAACAGGAAGGCGATTTGGCGATGCCGCCAGATTATCGACTGGACGACCAGCAGGTCGCGGGGATTGAGAAGTGGATCACCGATGGAGCAGCTTGGCCGCCGGACGTCACAATAAATGGTGGCGGCCCGGCACTTCGTTCCGGCATGATCACGGATGAGGAGCGCGCATTTTGGAGCTATCAGCCAGTGGTTGAACCTCCGGTGCCACAAAATGGAGAATTTGCCTACGGGGACTCCGACATTGATCGATTCGTGGCCGATCGTTTGCAGCGCGAGCAACTATCGATGCGTCCCCGGGCCGATCGCCGGACACTGATTCGGCGGGCCACATTCGATCTAACCGGCTTGCCTCCTACACCGGAAGAGATCGAGGCATTTCTCCGCGACGAGTCGCCGAACGCGTTCACCAACGTTATTGATCGATTGCTGGCGTCGTCTGCTTACGGCGAACAATGGGGACGACACTGGTTGGACGTTGTCCGCTATGCAGACACGGCCGGCGAGACGGCCGACTATCCGACGCCGCTAAGTTACAAATACCGCAATTGGGTGATTCAAGCATTCAACGACGACTTGCCGTACGACAGCTTTGTCCAATATCAGCTGGCGGGCGATATCCTGGCGGATCGGTTGGCGGCCAGCACGATTGGCAACTCGTCCAGTGGTGCCGATGGCGAGATTAGCGTGCCGCCCGAGCTCCTCGACCGCTGTCGATCGATGCGCACCGCGACCGGATTCATTGCCGTTTCGCGACGGTTCGGGTTTGACGTGGAAAACTATCACTACCTCACGATTCAAGATACGATCGACGTGGTCGGGCAATCGCTGTTGGGGCTAACACTTGGATGCGCCCGGTGCCACGACCACAAGTATGATCCGGTAAATATGTCCGACTACTATGGATGGTACGGCATCTTTGCCAGTACTCGCTATTCCTTTCCTGGATCGGAAGAAAAGAAGAAGCCCTACGACTTGTATCCGGCGATTCCGCAGTTGCTGCTCCTGACCGTCGGTAAGGAAGTTGCGTCAAGCGATTCCGATTTGATTTACGGCGCAGTTGAACAGGACTCGCCGGCCGATAGTCAGATTCAGCTGCGGGGCGAACCGACCCGATTAGGTGACACGGTGTCGCGAAAAAACCTGGAGATATTGGGCGGAGAAGAGTTGCCGCCCGACGCTGGTAGTGGGCGGTTGCAACTGGCCGATTGGATAACAGGCGATGACAATCCGTTGTTTGCTCGCGTGATGGTGAACCGAATTTGGCAATACCATTTTGGTGAGGGACTTGTCGCTACGGAAAATGATTTTGGTGTTCGAGGCACGGCGCCGACACATGCCGATCTGTTGGATTGGCTTGCTTGCCGATTTCGCGAGTCGGGCTATTCCGTCAAGTCCATGCACCGCCTGATCATGAATAGTCACGCTTACCAGCAGTCATGCGAACATGATTCACTAGCGGCGCAGCGCGACCCAGACGGGTCGTTGCTGTGGCGATTCCGTCGTCGTCGGCTGAGTGCCGAGGAACTTCGCGACGCGATGCTGTCTGTAAGTGGAACGCTCGATCAGTCGATCGGCCAAAGACACCCTTTTCCGGCCATTGACACCTGGGGCTTTACGCAACATACTCCGTTTTACGCTGTGTACCCCACGAACCGGCGAAGCATTTATTTGATGCAGCAGAGACTGAAACGTCATCCCTATCTCGCACTTTTCGACGGCGCGGATCCCAATGCCAGTACGGCGTCGCGACAGCTGACGACGGTTCCCACGCAGGCCTTGTTCCTGATGAACAGTCAATTTGTGCATGATCAGGCAACGGCATTTGTTCATCGCATCGGGACAGTCGCCGATACCCAGGCAAGTCGTCTTCAAGCAGCATATTCGATCGCATTGGGACGTCCGGCTACCGACGAGGAAGAGACGTCTTGTGAAAGGTTCTTGGATACGTTCGCGATGGCAGCGTTGCAAAACGGAAATTCACAGGCTGATGCTCGATTGCTTGCCTGGCAGGCGCTCGCACGGACGTTGCTTACTCGAAATGAGTTCTTGTTTGTTGAATAGCCGCATCGGAGAACATCGATGGGACATTCCAGAAATTCAGCGCCGGCAGAATTGCCGTTGCTTCCAGCCGATGCCAGGTCCCATATGCCTCGTCGCGATTTTCTCGCCCGTCCCATGTGTGGACTTGGCGCGATGGCTTTGGGAATGATGCTGTGCGAAGAGAGTCAAGGTAGGCAGAACGCGGCATCGGGGGATCCGCTGGCGCCCGCACCGCCTCATTTTCCTCCTCGAGCAAAACGCGTGATTATGTGCTACATGACAGGAGGCGTATCCCATGTCGACTCGTTTGATCCGAAGCCGCTGCTGTTTGACAATCACGGCAAGCAGATTACGGTCGACAATTGGCAGGGCAAGTTGGGGCAATTCACTCGATTCTTGAAACGGCCGAACTGGAACTTCCGACCTGGGGGACGTTGTGGCACGGAAGTGAGTGATCTGTTCCCGTTCATCCGGGAGGTGGCGGACGAGTTGTGTGTCATTCGATCGATGGAGACCAACCACACGAACCACTACGAAAGTACCTTGGGGATGCATTGTGGCTCGTGGACATTCGCTCGTCCGAGTATTGGGGCCTGGATCAGCTATGGTCTGGGTACGGTCAATCGAAACTTGCCGTCCTTTGTGGTCATTGCTCCGCATGCTCCGTATGCCGGCGCTCAGACTTGGGGCAGCGACTTTTTACCCGGTTGTCACCAAGGGACACCGTTTATGCCTGGCGACACGCCCGTGGCGGATATCCGCCCCCGAACTCCCATGCAACTACAAGAAATGGAGCTGCAGATGTTGTCGGAAGCAAATCGAGAACACGCGGCGGAACGGGCTGAAGATCGGGCGTTGGCGGCCCGTATTCATTCGTTTGAAACGGCGTTTGGGATGCAACGCGACGCTCCGGAAGCCTTGGACTTGTCGATGGAATCGGAGGCGACACTGCAGTCCTATGGCTTGCAGCCGGGGCAGACGACGGGGTTCGGTTGGCAGTGTTTGGTGGCACGACGACTCGCCGAACGCGGAGTTCG
>JAGQPD010000028.1 GCA_020426865.1 Planctomycetales bacterium | reverse complement strand
GTGCGATGATCCTGCCCGGCATCAGTGGCGCCTACTTGCTGTTGATTCTGGGCTTCTACCCGACTCTTACCGATATCCTCCATCGACTGAAAGACGGCGATATCAACTTCAATGACGTGAAAACCGTCGCCCTCTTCGGGCTCGGCTGCGCGCTTGGCATTACCGGATTTAGCAAGATCCTCCGATGGCTATTGGGCAACTACCATTCACCGACGTTGGCCGTGCTCTGTGGTTTCATGATCGGAGCGTTGCGCAGGATCTGGCCGTTCCAGCTCGACCTGACGCCCCACACCGAATCGTTAAAACTGAAGCACTACGAGAATACTTGGCCAACGCAATGGGGTGCGTACGAATTCCAATGCGTCGGGGTCCTGCTAATGGGGTTCGCCGCGGTCGTGATTCTCGAATGGATCAGTGTTCGCCGACATCAATCGCCTACGCCTGCCGCGTAAGGCGATGAAAGCGATCCAGCAGATCTTTCGTAACCGGACCGGGCTTGCCGTCCCCAATCGTGCGACTGTCGACCTTGACGACGGGAATCACCTCGGCGGCACTGCCGGTCAAGAAACATTCGTCAGCGATATAGACATCGTGACGCGTCATCGCTTCCTGGACGACCCTCCGCCCCGACTGTTCCGCGAGTTCGATCACCGTTTGTCGCGTGATCCCTTCCAGGATTCCGGCATCGGTTGGGGGCGTAAAGACGATACCGTCGCGAACCAAAAAGATATTGTCGCCGGTGCATTCGGCAACCTCACCCTTATGATTTAGCATCAGTGCTTCCACGCAGCCTGCTTGCAACCCTTCCAATTTCGCGAGGATGTTGTTGAGATAATTCAGGGACTTGACCCGCGGACTTAACGCTGCTGGGTGGTTCCGAATCGTGCTGGCCGTAATGATGTGCAGACCGTTTTCGTACAATTCCTGCGGGTACAGTTGGATGCGATCCGCGATGACAACTACTTGTGGATTGCTCGTTCGATTGGGATCCAGGCCCAATGAACCTGCGCCACGCGTGACCAGCAAACGGATGTATCCTTCTTGAATCTTGTTGGCCGCGACCGTTTCGTTGACGGCCGCTGTCATCTCTTCCGGCGTCATGGGAATCGTCAGACAAATGGCTTTCGCGGAATCCCAGAGCCGGTCCAAGTGTTCCTGCAAACGAAACACGCGACCGCCATAGATGCGCATTCCTTCGAACACGCCATCGCCATACAATAGTCCGTGATCGTAGACGCTGATCTTCGCGTCATCTTTGTCGACCAATTTGCCAGCCAGGTATACCTTCAACGACATAGATCCACGTTTCCCGTAATCTTCAGGCCGAAACCACGCTCCCCTCAACCAATTGTACCGTTCGATGTGCTTGTTGCGCAATCGCCAGGTCATGTGTGACCATGACTATAGTCAGCCGCTGCTGCTCATTCAAGGTGCGCAGGATCTCCATGATCTCGGTACCGGTCCGGCGATCGAGGTTTCCCGTCGGTTCGTCGGCAAGCAGCACGCGTGGTCCGGCCACGAGTGCACGCGCGATCGCGACGCGTTGCATTTCGCCGCCGGACAATTCCTTTGGACGGTGCTTTAATCGATGTCCGAGTCCCACCAATTCCAACAGTTCCTCTGCTCGTCGGCAATACTCGGACGTTCGCCGCCAATACCCCCATACTCCTTCGCGAATCATGCTGGGAAGTAGGACATTTTCGCACGCCGAAAGTTCGGGCAGCAAATGATAAAACTGGAAGACCATGCCGAAATGACGATTTCGTAAGACATCCCGCCCGCGCGGACTTAGATTGTCAATCCGGTTGCCTTCGAAGTAGATCTCGCCACCGTCCGGCTGATCGAGCGTCCCAAGCAGATGCAACAAGGTACTCTTGCCCGAACCGCTTTGCCCGACGATCGAGACGAATTCGCCCTCTTCTACATCGAGATCGACACCCCGCAGCACGGGGATTTCCACCGATCCCTTGCGATATCGCCGTACGAGGTCGCGCGAGCCGAGCAGCGAAGTGACCGACGACGACGTGACTCGCTGACGGGTAAGGGTCTGCCATCTTCGTTTTCGCGCCGTTTGCATCTGCTGCGATGGCACTTGCTGCGAATCCGCTACCTGCGTGGTCTTACTCATAACGCAATGCCTCCACCGGATGTAGTCGGGCCGCGCGCAAAGCCGGCATGACACTGGACAGGACCGCAATCCCCATCGCGCCGAGCATGATCCACATGACTGTCCATGGATTGATGATCGTAGGGATCTGTTGGAAATAGTAAATCGTTGGATCGAAGACCTCTCTGCCCGTGATCCATCCGACGAGCTCGGCAATGTTGTTGATATAGACTACGAACAGCAGACCCAACACCATTCCCACGCCGGAGCCGACGCAGCCGAGCGACAGGCCGTATCCCAGGAAAATAGCCATCACGCCGCGATTCGGCGCGCCCAGCGATTTGAGAATCCCGATGTCGCGTGTTTTTTCCACGACGATCATGTAAAACGTTGCCAGGATGCCAAAGCCGGCGACCGCGATGATCATGAACAGGAGAATATTCAAGATCGTTGTTTCCATTTTGACCGCGGCCAACAGCGGTCCTTGCATGTCCTTCCAGGTCTGGATCTGAAAGTGAAACAGCTGTGCCGGATATTGGTCACGCAAACGATCGCGGGCGGCATCCAGATCGGCGTCCGGCTTCAGCTTGATCTGGATCGCCGACACCGCCCCCCGTTGAGTCTGGGGATCGATCATCCCACGCATCTTCTGGAGTCGCTCGAGCGGCACAAAGGCGAACGTTGAATCGTACTCGCTCATCTTGCTCTCATACAGGTCGACTACCGTAAAAACGTCGCTAACCGCCTTCGGTGGCGTTCCGGCAGTGGGAAAGGTGACCTTTACGTCGTCACCCGGTCGGGCAAAGAAGTAATCGTTTACACCGCCCTCTTGATCCCGCGCCCGAACGCTGCAAATCGCAATCCCCAATACCATCCCATCGTACGGACGTAGCGGATCGATCGGCTCGGCGATCTCATTGTCCGCCAGGGCCGCGAAAGGATCGGCGGGAACGTCGTTGTTTTCCTCTGCGCCGGCCGTCGCCTGTGGAACGCTTTCGGCGCGTTGCATCAATCGCATCTGCTGCTCCAACGCCTGCTCGTACCGCACCCGCGCTCGACGATGCGACCAACCCGCATTTCCCAACCTCGCATCGTAACCTCCGTCGTGCAATTCAAACGACAACCGGTCGCGATTGGCGTCATTCAACAAATATTTGCTGAAGTCACTTACGTGGGCGTAGGTCTCGCGGTCGATTCCGATCAGATTGATGTGCCGCGTCTGCCATTGATTGTTGACTTTGAAGCTCAATACCGCTGGCACCTGCACGGTGGCGGTCATTCCTGCCACGTCGTCCCCGAGGATCTTGCGGATGTCCGCCATCACCGCCTGTGGATCCGTAATCCCCTCCATCGCGTACGATTCCAACACCACATCCGAGAGAATGCCGTGCAGCCGCTGATACATTTCGGCTTGAAATCCGTCCATCACGCTGTTGACGACGATCATCGTCGCCACCCCCAACGTGACACTGACGATCGACGCCAGAGCTATAAAACGCGTGCGGAGATACCGCTGACAAAGTAGCAGCTTGAACATGGCCAATCCTTTGGCAAAACAGTGCGTCCTTGCACCAGCTTACTGCGGTCGCAGTAACGGGAACAAGATAATATCGCGTATTGTCTGTGTATTTGTTAACAGCATCACCAACCGGTCGATGCCAATTCCCAATCCGCCGGCCGGCGGCATCCCGTGCCGCAACGCGCGAATGAAATCGTTGTCCATTCGGGCCATCGACCCTTCGTCACTCACCCCCGCCAATTGCGTGCGGAACAATTCCTCCTGCAAATCAGGGTCGTTCAGCTCCGTGTAGGCATTGGCCAATTCCATCCCCTGCACGAACAACTCGAATCGCTCCGCAATCTCGGGATGGCCCGCCTTCCGCTTGGTCAGCGGGCAAATGCTCGATGGGTAATCAACAACGAAAATCGGCCCTGTCAGTGCGTCCTCGACCTTTTCTTCAAACACGTCACTCTTGATTACGTCGGGATGCCGACCCGCCGTTTCAATCCCCAGCTTCGCGGCCAACTGTGCGATTCCAGTCACGTCATCAGCCGCCAAACCGGTCTGTTCGCTGAATAAGTCGTTGTAGCTCTTGCGCGCAAACGGTGCTGAGAAGTCGATTTCTACGTCGCCCCATTGCAGCTTCGGACCCCGTCCGATCGCCGCCAACGCGCCGGTGATAATCCGCTCCGTCAAATCCATCATCGTCTCATAGTTGCCGTAGGCCTCGTACACCTCCAGCATCGTAAACTCGGGATTGTGTCGTGGGCTGATCCCCTCGTTGCGATAGACGCGCCCCAGTTCGTACACCCGTTCCATGCCCCCCACCAGCAATCGCTTCAGATGCAGCTCCAACGCGATCCGCATGAAGAGGTTGATATCCAAGGCATTGTGGTGAGTGACAAACGGACGCGCTGCCGCACCGCCCGCGATCGAATGCAACGTCGGTCCCTCAATCTCGCAGAAGTCCTGTTCCGATAGCGTCTGCCGAATCGATTGCACGATCCGCGTTCGGTCCAGAAACCGCTCCAGAACCCCCTCGCCATACGTGAGGTCCAAGTACCGCATCCGCTGACGTAACTCAGGATCTTTGAGCCCGTGGTACTTTTCGGGTGGCGGCTCCAGCGACTTGCACAACATGTGCAATCTCTCGGCGAAAATTGTCAACTCGCCCGTCTTCGTTCGGCCGAGCCGGCCATCCACCCCTACGATGTCCCCCAGGTCGAAACAGTCGGCCAATGCCCAACTCGACTCGCCAACCTGCTTCTGGCCCACAAATACCTGAATATCCCCGGTCTGATCCCGGATATTCAAGAATACCAGCTTGCCCGTCGGCCGCTGCAGAATGATCCGACCCGCCGCTCGTACCTGTGGCCCCGTCAGTTCGCCCTTGCCCTGCTCGGACAACCACGCACGAAAATCAAACGGCGCTGCACCCTCCCCCAATCCATCCAGCCCCGCCGGCAACTCGCGCTCGTCCCCCCCCTCGCTCCGAAATCGGATCTCTCCCGCGCGACCACGCAACTCGCCAATCGACGACCGATCGTCAAATCGCCCCCCCCACGGATCGACCCCCATCTCACTGATACGAGCCAGCTTTTCCCGTCGAGGCTCCAGCCCCGATTCAGTATTGTTTTCCGGATGTTCGGTCATCGTCGACGTGTCGTCTGTCGGCCGCACAGGCTATTTCCCAGCTGCTGCCACATGGGGTAAATGTAAAGATAAAGAGTCGCGACATTTTAGTTAATCCAGGCAGGACGTCAATGTCAGCCGAGGTCAATGTCAGCCGATGCTCGTGCTAGCGACTCGAAACTGATTCTCCGAATCAAACGCGGCATGTGCTGCGAATTTCTGCCTGCAGAGAACTCGACGCGGAAGGGCAAGCTACGGGAGGGCAAGCTACGACGGGAGGGCGCAGTCGGGCGTCGGATTGGACAAATACTGCGGTGCCGCGTATCCTGTCGTGATTGTTCCCCGCTGTACCTCGTTCCGTTATATAAAAGGTAGAAAAGGTGTTCCGATGACGCTCGACCGACGCACGTTCATCAAATCCACGATTGCTAGCGGGGTCGCTTTGGCGGCTCCCGCGGTGTTAGGCCAACAACCCAAAGGTACGCAAAGCTACCGTACCGCTTTGATTGGCACGGGCTGGTGGGGGATGAACATCCTGGGCGAAGCGATGCTTTCCAAACAGTCCAAAGTGGTCGGACTGTGCGATGTCGATCAGCGGCAATTGAATCCGGCGCTAGAGCGGGTCAAAAAAGAAACGGGCGACACGCCCAAGGCCTTTCGTGACTATCGGGAACTGCTGGAGGAAACCCGCCCCGAGATTGTAATTGTCGCCACGCCGGATCATTGGCATCCGCTGATCACCATTGCCGCCGTCAAGTCGGGAGCACACGTGTATGTGGAAAAGCCGATCAGCCACACGATCGCCGAAGGTCGCGCGATGGTCAATGCCGCTCGGGCAGCCGGCCGGATGGTGCAAGTTGGAACGCATCGTCGTGTGTCGCCGCACAATGTGAGCGGCATGGAGTTTCTAAGATCCGGCAAGGCAGGCAAGATCGGCATGGTTCGTGCTTTTGTGCACTACGGCGGTGGTCCCGAAACACCTGTGCCCAACATCGATCCACCCAAGGAGATTGACTGGGACATGTGGTGCGGTCCGGCGCCGTTGCGTCACTATTGCGAAAACATTGGTAACCCGTGGGGCAACGCAGTTCATCCGCGCGGCTTCCGCAACTATTTGGACTATGCCAACGGCACGCTTGGCGATTGGGGTATCCACTGGATGGATCAAATCCTGTGGTGGACCGAGGAAAAGTTTCCTCGCAAGGTCTACTCCACAGGTGGCCGGCCGGTTGCCGGACCGGCGATCTACAATGACAGGGAACAGACCACCGATGCGCCGGATCATCAGGTCGCGGTGTTTGAATTCGAGAGTTTTACAGCCACTTGGGAACACCGGAAGTTCGCACATAACCGAGCAGAAAAAGGTGAAAATGTCGGATGCCACTTTTATGGCACCGAAGGCACGTTCCACCAAGGATGGCAAGACGGTTGGCGGTTCTATCCCACCGACGGCCGTGGCGAACCCCAACATCAATCGCCGCAATTGCATCAGCCGGACGATCAGAACATCAAGGAGTTGTGGGCGGATTTGCTACAGTCGATCCAAACGGGAACGCGCCCCGTCTGTGATATCGAGATCGCTCATCGTTCCACCACCATGAGCCTGCTCGGAATGCTCTCGCTGAAACTAGGGCGGAACATCCATTGGGATGGCGAGCGAGAACAGATCGTGGATGACGACGAAGCCAACAAGCTATTGCGGCGAGAATATCGGGGTGCGTGGGAATACCCGGAAGCTTGACTGCGACCGGGCAGCAAAGCCTATCGCAACGGAAGGAAGCAGGCCCCCAAGAGCGTTGCTACAAATCCGACACAACCCATCACGGTTAACGCGACCGTAAATGTCTTAAACGTTTCAACTGTCGTCATGCCACTCATCCGAGACACGATCCAGAATCCACTATCGTTCATCCAGGGGAGGGGCTTCGAGCCGCAGCCGATCGCCAAATACAGATAAACTGAATGATACGGCAGTGACAAGTGTGTGGCGACCGGAGCGATGATTCCCACAGCAGTGATCATCGATACCGTGGCCGAACCTTGAGCACAACGAACCAGTGCCG
This sequence comes from Planctomycetales bacterium, assembly GCA_020426865.1. Classification (GTDB taxonomy): domain Bacteria; phylum Planctomycetota; class Planctomycetia; order Pirellulales; family Pirellulaceae; genus JAGQPD01. Next base: position 14,470 of record JAGQPD010000028.1, on the reverse strand, counting down.
TCACGACAAACGCCACCACCAATAGGAGCACACCGCTGCTTTCCTGTGGCATCGAACTGGCAATCACATCAGCGATATCGGTTTGGCGGATCACGGTGCCCAAGGCACCCCCCGACGCTGTAATCATGATTGTCAACGCGCCATCGCGCATTGCCGATGTTGTCGCTTGCCATATCGACGATGTTGCCGATGCACTCCTTTCTCCACGATAGACGGCCTGCATCCACATGGCTGCGATCGCGGCAACCGTTAGCGCAACGTTTTTGTCCCCGCCTACCGCGGTGGATAGCACATGATAACTCTGCCAGTGATTCAACTGGGGGCCAACCAGGATCAATGCCAAGGGAATAACGATCGGCAGCAGCGCGAACCACAGCGGCGGGGCTGGTTCTGGCGTCGTGTCGGCTGACGAGGTGATGACTGAGGAGCCCAGTGCGGCTGGGCCGAAGATGGAAGGCGATTCGACGGTGTCTGGCACAATCGTCCAGCGTCGATTCGCCCATACGCAATAGGCGTAGCCCGCTGCAACCGAGATGACTCCGACGATGCTTCCACCCAACACCGCCGCCCAAAAATCAATGCCAACTTCCTTCGCGACCAGTAGGGGGCCCGGCGTTGGCGGGACAAGCGAATGCGCCATCGTGGCACCCACGACGATCGACATCACGTACAGCAAGTAGCTCTTTCGCGTCTTCAGATACAACGACTTTGCCAACGGAATCATCAAAAAGAAGATTGTGTCGAAAAACACGGGAACACCCAACACGAATCCGCTGGCGACAAACGCCCACGGCGCTCGACGTTCCCCGACCAATCGCAATGCCGCCCGAATAATCCGTTCGGCTGCGCCGCTTTGCAGGAGGCATTTGCCAATGATCGCCGCCATCGCGATCACCCAACCGATGCTCTTGCATGTGTTGAGGAAACCCTCGATTACACGTGTTAACGGACGCTTCTGTAGATTTGCCTCGATTTGTTCCCTTGTCGATCCGGCCAGGTGGTCCAGGCCCTTGCGGGCTGCGGGATCCTGGCGAGCGACGGCGTGCAGCTCGTATTGTTCCAGGACCGAACGGGGCGTAATCGCGGCAATCAACGCGGCCGCCGCGATTAGCGCCAGAATCGGATGCCATCGTAATCCGGCAATCGTTACCACAACCGTGGCAATACCACACAATAGAATGACAGCGGAAAACATGATAGATCTTGGATGGTTGGCGAAGTCGATTCGGTAGTAATGTAACCGGCGGTAACGAGGCACGCAAACCGGTTCGAGTGTGACCTCTCAGTAACTTGACCTCACCGAGTCGACCCGCATGCGGTTACATTTATTTGGGGTGAGAGGGCGAAAGCGGAACCGGCGCCGGGCAAGGCGGCTGGAAATCGCTTATAATCGGCGATGCGAACACCCAATCTGTTAGAACATCGAGTCACGACATGAATCCGTCTGAAATGCATCGCGATGCGAGTCGACTTCGTAGCCAACGTTGGTTTGGTCCGGACGATCTACGATCGTTCGGCCATCGATCGCGGCTGAAGGGGATGGGCTGGGCCGACGATGATTACGCCGGCAAACCGGTGATCGGCATTCTCAACACATGGAGTGATTTGAACACATGCCATTCTCACTTGCGTGAGCGCGCTGAGGATGTGAAACGCGGCGTCTGGCAAGCGGGAGGTTTTCCTGTTGAGGTGCCCGTGCTGTCGTTGGGCGAGATGCTGATGAAGCCGTCGACGATGCTGTACCGAAATCTGCTGGCGATGGAAACCGAAGAAGTGCTTCGCTGTCATCCGATCGATGGCGTCGTCTTGATGGGGGGCTGCGATAAGACGACCCCTGCGTTGATCATGGGTGCCATTACAATGGACTTGCCGGCGATCTATTTGCCGTGCGGTCCCATGCTCTCCGCCCACTATCGCGAAAATACCTTGGGCAGCGGCAGTGATGCCTGGAAGTACTGGGCGGAGCGACGTGCCGGCAATTTATGCGACGATGCCTGGTGCGAGATCGAGAATTGCATCGCCCGGTCCGCTGGTCATTGCATGACGATGGGTACGGCATCGACAATGACTGCGATTGCGGAGTCGCTGGGGCTCACTCTGCCTGGTGCATCATCGATCCCGGCAGTCGTTGCCGAACATGCTCGCATGGCCAGCCGTAGTGGCCGCGAGATTGTCAACATGGTATGGGGCGATCGTCGACCGTCGACGTTCCTTTCGTCCGCCTCGTTTGACAATGCGATCGTTACGGACATGGCGATCGGTGGTTCGACGAATGCTATCGTGCATGTTCTCGCGATGGCTCGGCGGGCTGGCGTTTCACTGACTTTGGATCGCTTCGACCAGCTGTCCCGGACAACCCCGGTTGTGGCGAATGTGCGACCCTCAGGCACGAAGTACCTGATGGAGGATTTTTATAATGCCGGAGGATTGCGAGCTCTGTTGTGGCAGATTCGCGAGTTGCTCGACCTATCGTGCGGTACCGTTAACGGCAGGACGCTCGGCGCAAATATTGCCAACGCGGAAGTGTTTGATTCCGATGTTATCCGGACGCTCGATACCGCGATTGCGCCGGAAGGCGGTACGTTCGTCTTGCGTGGAAATCTCTCGCCCCACGGCTGTGTCATTAAACCGAGTGCGGCCGAGCCGCGATTGCTCAACCATACCGGACCGGCTGTCGTGTTCGAGAATTATCCAGACATGAAAGCACGGCTCAATCTGGACGGAACCGGGATCACTCCCGATTCGGTGCTTATCCTACGCAGTGCCGGACCGCTGGGAGGACCAGGGTTCCCGGAATGGGGGATGTTGCCGATCCCCGACCGATTGTTGCGCGCAGGGGTCCGCGATATGGTCCGGTTGTCGGATGCACGGATGAGTGGCACAAGCTACGGGACATGCGTGTTGCATGTTTCACCTGAATCGCACGTTGGCGGGCCGTTGGCGTTTGTGCAAAATGGTGACATGATAGAATTGAATGTTGCCGAGCGGCGTCTGCAGTTGCATGTAAGTGACGACGAACTGGCGCGGCGGCAAAGCCAATGGGTGGCGCCGGCGGATAAGTACGGCCGTGGCTATGGCCAGCTGTTTTCGCGGCACGTTACACAGGCCCACGAGGGATGCGATTTCGATTTCCTCCAACGTGGCCCAGCCATTCCCGAGCCCGATATCTTTTGATGATTATACTACTGCGAATTCCGGTGATTATTATTACCCTGTAGACGACAAGGCGACCTGTTGCGTTCGCCTCACAACGTATGGCTCAACCATTTAATGAAGGACTCGTGTGTTTACCGATACCATCACCCCCGCCGAGTTGACTCGATCCGTCTTGGCCGTTCCACCCTTGGCTCGCGACCAGCAAGGCGCGATCGTCGCGGCAGAAAATCGCAAGATCATGCGACATATCGAAGCCGGCGGGGTGTCGACGTTGTTGTATGGCGGCAACGCCGTGCTCTACCACATTGCCCTGTCCGAGTATCCTGGTTTGCTGCAGATGTTGGTGGAATCAGCCGGCAAGGATACGTGGGTAATACCTTCGGTGGGTCCGTCTTTCGGGATGATGATGGACCAGGTGGCGATCCTGCGCGATTTTCAATTTCCCACGGCCATGCTGCTTCCCGAGCTGGGTCCGTCCACTGACCGCGGCACGGAGACGGCGATCCGCAAGTGTGTCGATCGATTGGGCAAGCCGATCATTCTGTACGTGAAGCACGAGCCATACCTCGAACCACAAAGTATTGGCCGGATGATGCGCGACGGCTTGATCGCCGCCATCAAGTACGCGGTAGTGAGGAAAGATCCCGCTCAAGATGTGCTGCTCGACCAAATCATAGAACAAACCGGACCCGAACGAATTGTCAGCGGCATTGGCGAGCAACCGGCGATTACGCACATGCGTAAGTTCGGCTTGGCGGGCTTCACATCGGGATGTGTCTGTATTGCGCCAGCGTTGAGCCAACAGATGCTTCACGCGGTGCAGGGAGGGGAATGGGAACGAGCCGAGTCGATTCGGCAGAAATTCGCGCCGCTGGAAGGTTTGCGAAACGGTATCCACCCGATTCGCGTCTTGCACGCCGCTGTGCGATTGGCCGGCATTGCCAACACCGGTCCGATTCAACCGTTGTTGGATGATGTGAATTATAATGAGGAACGCGAAATTGCCGAGGTGGTGCGGAGCTTACTTTCATCGAGAAACTGATCGCCGGGTCGGTGGGACGTTGCTACGGCTGTCCCAGCCGTGGGACATTGGGTCGGGCAGCCGTCGCGAGTGAAATCATGGTCAATTCGTCCAGTGGCAATCGTTTGTTTGCGACCACGCATTGGTCAGTTGTTCTCAATGCTCGTGAGCAGGGCTCGGTGGCGGCCGATGCCTTGGGGCAGTTGTGCGAAGCTTATTGGAAGCCGCTCTATGCGTACTTACGTCGCCAGGGACATCCCGCTCAAGATGCCCAGGATCTGACACAGGCGTTCTTCACGCGACTGATCGAGAAGGAAATCCTGCAAGCCGTCGCGCCGGAAAAGGGGAGGTTCCGTTCATTCCTGCTGGCGTGCTTGCGGAATTTCGTGGCGAACCAACGGCAGGCACTAGGGGCACAGAAACGCGGCGGCGGCGTCATGACGTTTTCCCTCGACGGAGAGGAAGGAGAGTCGTGGTACCAACGCGCAGCTTCGTCGGCTCGCACTGCGGAGGAGGAATTTGATCGTCGCTGGGCGATGTTGGTGCTGGAGCGGGCCATGGACCGGTTGCGGTCTCGGTTCGATACTTGTGGACAGCTTGACCGATTTTATTGGTTGACTCCCTTTCTCGTCGATGATGGTTCCGCGACGAGCTACGAGAAGCTGGCTGAGACGCTTGGAGTGTCGCCGGGAGCGGTGCGGACGATGGTGCATCGATTCCGCAGGCGATACGGTGAAGCATTGCGGGCGGAAGTGGCGCAAACCGTTGCCAGCTCAGAAGATATCGATGAAGAACTCGCGCTACTTCGCCGTGCGGTCGGTAGATGACTCATTGTTTTTGGGCATTTCTCAATTTTGTTGGTAACGGCAGGCGTCCCACTTGTTTCTCTCTGTAGTGTCACCTTACACTCAGGAAAATCGAGAACTTGCCATGACGACTTGTCCCCACTGCCAGACGACGCTTCCCGCCGACGCCCCGGGCGGGCTTTGCCCCGACTGCCTGTTGAAACTGGCCGATGTTCCGTCCGGCGAGTCGACGTTGGCGTTGTTCGGCAATCCCGGACGTGTGGCAGTTGAAGGGGGAGACGTATCGGGGCCCGAGTTGGACCCATTGGCCACGGACGTTGCGACGGCCGATTCGTTTTCTGGCGAGCATGAATTCGCTGGCCAACTGGGTGAATTCACGTTGACGCGTGAGTTGGGTCGTGGCGGCATGGGCACCGTCTATGAGGCGCGGGACCGAACGGGCCGTCGCGTGGCCTTGAAGATCTTGCGGCACAAGTTCAACTCATCGAGTGCCCGCGCTCGATTCTTGCGTGAGGGTCGTGCGGCCGCTGCGTTGAATCATCCTCACACTGTCTACGTGTATGGCACAGAAGAAATTGGGCACACACTCGTCATCAGCATGGAGTTGGTCGAAGGTCACAACCTGCACGACCTGGTTGTCGAGCAGGGGTCTTTGCCGGCCAAACGCGGGGTGGACTTGATCTTGCAGGTCATCGATGGGCTGCAGGCTGCCGCGCAGGCGGGAGTACTTCATCGCGACGTCAAACCGTCGAATTGCTTCGTTTCGGACGGGATTGTCAAAGTTGGCGACTTTGGTCTCTCGATCTCCAGCGTTGGAAGTGACGACTTGGAGTTGACTAGGGAAGGTGTATTCCTGGGGACACCGGCATTTGCCTCACCGGAACAACTGCGGGGCGACGCGCTGGATGTTCGCTCGGACATCTATTCCGTAGGTGTGACCTTGTACTACCTGCTGACAGGTACGACGCCTTTCCATGCCGACAATATGGTACACCTAGTGGCGACGGTCTTGGATCAGGCACCAAGACCGGTGTGCGAAGTGAATCGAGCGGTCGACAGCGAACTCTCGAAGGTGATACAGCGGTGCTTATCGAAGAAGCCGCACGAACGGTATGCCGATTATGCCGAGTTGACTCGAGCCCTCAAACCCTTCTCGTCCCAGATGCCAGAACCGGCGCTCCCCGCGCTGCGGATGTTGGCGATGTTGATCGACAATCTGATTCTATCTCTGCCATGGTTCGCCGTGACGGCATTGACCGAGATCGACTTTTATGGCGAAGGTACTCGCCGGTGGATGCCAATCGTTGGCTTTTTACTGGTCTTTGCGTATTTTTGGGGTTTTGAATTTTGGCGACGCGCTACGCCAGGAAAAATGCTGCTCGGGCTTCGAGTTATCGCGACCCATGGCGAGCGGCCGACAAGGTGGCAACTTGTGTGGCGATCGTTGTGTTATCTATTGTTTCCCCAATTACTCGTTCTGCCAGCGAACATCTTTTTCCCCTCGCGGGTGTTGTACAGCCAGAGTGTTTTGATCGCTGTCGGGCTGACATATTACTTGTTCTTCGGCTTGATGTTCAGTTCGATGCGCAGACGAAACGGGTTTGCTGGATGGCACGAACTATGGTCGGACACTCGCGTCGTGTCGGGTTTCGGATCGGTAATTGCCGCTGTCTCCCCAACGACGGGCGCGACAATCGGGGCGAATGGCAGCGGTAGTGGCGAGCGAATTGGTCCCTACGAGGTGCTAACGAGATTGACACCAACAGACGGGCGCGACAATGTGATCGGGTTCGATGGCAAACTTGTGCGACGCGTGTTGATTCGGATAGGTCCACGGAAGGTTGAGTTGCCTTCGAACTTATCCGCATCTGGCGAAGGGGTGGAGAATGAAGCTGTCACCGTTGGTCTGCGGTGGCTCAACGGAAGTGTCGAGTACGAACAGCCGATGTGGGATGCATATGAAATGCCACAGGGGTGTCCGTTTGCTGTGCGGGCGAATGGCAACCAAGAGTGGCAAGAGGTTCGCCGATGGTTGCTCGAGTTGTCACGACAACTAAGTGCGTTGGGTCCAGACGCCGATCGGCAGGTGTGGCGACTCGAACAGGTATGGCTCGGCGAGAATGGTGCTGCCAAGCTAACGGGATTTCCAGTGCCACCTTCGGCAAGCCGTTCGCGGCCGTCAGAGGAATTGCGGGCAATGCTACAAGTGCCGGACACGGGGCACGAGTTGCTACGAAAAATCGTGCGGTTGTCCTTTGGCGGAATCTCTGCTTTAAAGCATCGAACACCTGCCAGTGAGGTCGAGCTTCCCTTGCCGCGTCACGCACGGTCCATCCTCAAGCTGATCGATGACGAAGCACCATTTGCCCAACTGGCTGTGTCTTTGGAGAAGGTGCAGTCAACACCGTCGGAGGTCACCAAGGCACGACGCTGTGGAATCGTGCTGTCATGGCTCGCAATTCCCGCACTGTACGGTGTTGGTGTGTTGTACGCTGGCACTGTTTTTCGCGATATGTCAAGAGATCACAAGGATGTGCTTCGTCTGCAACAGGCACTTGAGTTTGTCGAGCCCAGCAGTCCGTTTCTAAGGCATTCGAAAATGAGGATCGGTAGCGGTGATGTGGCAGCGTTTAAGGTCTATATTGCCGGGAACTTCGCAGAACTTGTTGATGACGACGAGCGTTTTCGGAATCGATTGGTGGCAAGCCTATTGCCGCCGCCTCGCCGACAGTTGGCAAAAGATATTGTTGCCGAGTTGGCACCTGTTGATAAAGTGACGCTAGACGCGGCGACAAGTAAGGTAATGCCATACCTGCGTCCTTTGGAGAATAGTATGTTGTGGTCTCCGGAACTAATCTGGTTTGTAGTGGGCACCTTTGTCGTGTTGTTTTGCATGCCCGCGACTGTGCTAAGCGCCCTGATGACTCGCGGTGGACCGACATTCCCCATTTTTCAGGTCGTTGCCGTGAATCGAAAGGGCGAATTGGCTGGGCGCCTGAGAATGTTTTGGCGTGCCTGCTTATGGTCGCTGCCGGGGCTTATCGTGTGGATAGGTGGAGCGATGATCGCATTGCCGTCGATTATGGACGATCCGTCGCGATCGGAAGAAATCGTTGCGATTGGTGCGTTGGTCGTCGCCGTTGGCATCCTCGTACCGCTATGCTCGTTGTTGCTACTAAAACGCGGGTTGCTTGACCGGTTGGCGGGAACGTATCTCGTGCCGAGATAGGCGGCAGTTCGGTTGACCGCTGCAACCGTTTCAGCATTGAGTTGCACCTCGCCCGGTTCGCGCATACAATTGGCTTGTCCGAGGAAGGCTTCTGCAGCTTGTTGGCCTGAGTATTCGCGAAGGGATTGCGTTGAAAATCGTATTCATACGTCCAAATCTCTTCGAGGGCCGCTCTTCCGACGCATTTGAGCCGTTGGTCTTTGCGATTCTGCGCGGGCTCACCCCGCCGGAGATCGAGTGCGAGCTGTATGACGAACGGATCGAACCGATCCCGCTGGACTGCTCGGCCGACTTGATTGCCATTACCGTCGAAACCTTCACCGCTCGCCGTGCCTACCAGATTTCTTCCCATTTTCGTCGTCGTGGGATTCCCGTCGTGTTGGGTGGGTACCACGCCACGTTCTGTCCACAGGAGGCCTTGCGATTCGCCAGCAGTGTCGTCGTTGGTGATGCCGAGGAGGCGTGGCCTCAGGTTGTCGCCGACGCTCGACATGGCCGATTGATGCCAATCTATCGTGGGAGCAACAATGTGTCCCTGGAGGGGATGCGAGTGGATCGCTCGATCTTTGGCGGCAAACGCTACCGCGATGTTGCGATGATTCAATTCGGGCGCGGTTGCAAGTACGCGTGCGACTTCTGTTCCATCCATGCCTTCTACGGTACATCACTTCGGTGGCGACCGGTGAATGACGTGATCCGTGAAATGGCGGAAACGCATCGTCGTTATGTCTTTATCACCGACGACAACCTGTTCAACAATCGGCAACAACTGGCTGAGCTACTCGTCGCGATGCGCGAGTTGCGAGTCCACTGGTCGTGTCAAACCAGTATCGACGTCGCAGCCGATGAACAACTCGTACGGCAAATGGCGGACAGCGGATGCATCAGCGTGATGGTAGGTTTCGAATCGCTTGACCCGGCTAATTTGCAGCTGATGAAGAAGAGTTGGCAACAGAGGTATGGTACGTATGATTCACTGATCCAAGTCTTTCGGGATCACGGCATCATGGTTTACGGCGGGTTTGTGATGGGGTACGATCACGATACGCCGGATGTCTTTCAGTCGACGCTTGATTTTGCCATGCGCAATCGACTGTTCCTCGCTAATTTTAATCCGCTGGCCCCCACGCCCGGCAGCATGCTCTATCGACGCTTGCAGCAGGAAGGCCGGCTGATCCGCGATCCTTGGTGGCTTGACCCTCAGTTTCGATATGGGGACATCATGTTTCAACCCACCGGCATGTCACCCGAACAGCTGCGCGACGGTTGCTACTGGGCCCGAACGCAATTCAATCGAATTGCCAGTATCGCTCGTCGCGCGGGCGACCTGCGAGCCAATTGCCGAAGTCCATTGCATGCCGCCGCATTTTTTCTGGCGAATTGGACGTCTCGGCGGGAAATCCATCGGAAGCAGGGGCGGCCCTTGGGGGATCAAAATCAGAGACTGCTCGAAGAAATAGGTGCCTTGCCCGTCGATGAGGAGCTGCGATGGGCCGAAGCATGATCGTCGTATTTGTGTCAGCACAGACGCTGCTTGTGGTATTGGAATTGTGGGATCTTTTTCAGCGGGAGAGATTGCGACGAGCGAATTCCGGTACGGAATCGCGTCGCCGACCGGCTATTGGTCGTCGCACATTCTTGTTCTTGTTCGTCGTGACCGGTGTTTTTTTCCTGATCCAGGTGACCGGCTCTTGGCTATCTCCCGGTGCGCTGGACATCTTCGACTGGGTGCGACAACGGCTCGGAGATGATCCGAGCCATAAGCACGTCGCCTTGCTGTCCGGTCCGGGGGGCGTGGTCGCCGGATTGCTGTTGTTTTACATCGCCGGATTTTGGGATTATGTTGTCCATCGCTACTTCAGCCACAGCCGCTGGTTTTGGGCAACTCACGAGTATCATCATCTGCCGCGGCGGGTGTCGATTGTCATGCCCGGAATCCTTACTCGCCCCTTTGCCTTCGTCCCCATGATCTTGTCGACGTTCGCCACGGCGGCCACGGTCTACGTTCCGTGTGTTGCTCTCGAAGAGCCATTATGGGACATCCGCCCATTGTTGCCATGTTTGCTGTTCATCGTGTTTGTGCTCACCGCCAGCCATTCATCGTTTCTTCGCCGTTTCCATGGGGTTCATCAATGGGTACGTTGGACCACCATCACGACACCCCACGAACACCTGTTGCATCATGCCGTCGAGTTGCAGGGAAATTTCGGGAACTTTACCACGTTGTGGGATCGTGTGTTCGGCACGTATATTGATCCAGTGGATTTCGAATTGGAGCATGTTAAGCTCGGTTTGGGCTACGACCAAGATTTTTTGGGAACGATCACGTTTGGAAAATTGAAATTGCCAAGGTCCGTGCGAGACCGCTACCAGGTCGGCAAGTTCTGCAACATCGATGAGACGCGTTTATCATGATCACATTCTTTCAGTTATACCAATACGTCGCACCCGCAGTCTTGCTGCCGCTGAGCTACTGGCTGTGGTCGCGCCGCTATGGTGACTGGCGGATGGTCTTGGCGGCGCTTTCAATTCCCATACTATTCGCGTACATCATTCCGGGAATCGGGACGAATGTGTTGCACCTTTGGGAGTTCAACACGCGTTTTCGACTTGGTCGTTTCCGGCCACAGCACGGACTGATTTTCGGTTCCGCCACGAGCTTGTTCGCGATCGCTTCCATCCCTACTGTTGAGGACCGCACGATCGTGCTTATGCTGCGCGATGGGTTTGTGCTCGGATCGGTCCTGGCGTTCTGGAATTGGTGGTACGATAGGTGCGCTATCCAGGTAGGCTTTATCCGGGTCTACACACGCAAACAGTACGAACAGGCCGGAGCGGCGGAGGTTGCCGCCGATTACGCTCCGATCTTGTTCGGCACTTTTGGGTTTTGTTACGGCGCCTCGCTGGCAATTTGTGAATCGGCCATGATGCAGTATGGATGGTGGTCAGCGTACTGGCCGATGCTGATTTCGTGCCAAGTCGCGTGCCTGTCGATTCCGGTATTGTCGTACGTGTCGATTAGTTACTGGCGAACTGGTGAGTCCGGTTTGCGGTCTTTTGGGAGGATGATTCATGAGACATAAAGCCTATCTGGGACTGCAGCTGTTGATGTGGTCGGTCTGCGCCTTTCACGTTGTGGTCGGTGCCGGCCTGAACGTTTCGAGTGGATTCGTCGAACCGATGGCAAGAATATACGGTGCCCATCAGGCGGAATGGTCGCCGCAATTCCTCTATATCTTGCGACCGCTTGGCGTGTTCATGTTGGCGCTGGGCGTGCTTGCCGGGGTAGCGGCGAGCAATCCCGGGAAATACCGCGCAATCATCTTTGTTTTTGCCGGTATCTTTATTGTCCGAGCGTTGCAACGGGTGTTTTTGGGCCAGGAAATCAGCGATACGTTTGGTATCGACGCCAGTCGGAACACGGGCAACATGGTCTTCTTCTTCGGGCTGGCCGCAGTGTTGTTGATCTTGGCGATCGCCAGCCAAGGAGCAGATAAAGCAAGGTCGCTGGGTGCGTAATGTGACACGGCTGTCCCCAGCCGTCTGCAGACAATACACACAGCAGGACGATTCCAGCTGGGGACAGCTGGGTGACTTTGGGGAACCCACATGCGGATCACGTTCATCAAGCCGAATATCGGTCGGCTCGAACATAGTCTGTACGTCGACGAAGGGCGGATGGAACCGTTGCAATTGGGTGTGCTCGCCGGGCTGACTCCAGCGGACATTGACTGCCGGTTGTATGACGATCGGATTGAACGCATACCGTACGATGATCCGACCGATTTGGTGGCCATCACGGTGGAGATTTATACGGCGCGGCGCGCGTACGAGATTGCCGAAGAGTTTCGACTACGCGGTGTGCCGGTAGTGATGGGCGGCTTTCATCCAACGTTAGTACCAGACGAATGCCTGCAGCATGCCGACGCAATTGTGACCGGTGACGCCGAAAGGATCTGGCACAGGGTGGTGGCGGATGCTCGGCGTGGCCAGTTACGCCGGACATATCGTGGCGACCTGGGGGAACCGCAAGCGGGGGGCGTCTTGCCGCGTCGCGATCTTTTTCGGGGCAAGGGGTATCTACCCATCACCTTGATGCAGTTCAGCCGTGGCTGCCGCTTCAGTTGCGACTTTTGCGCGATCAGCGTCTTTTTTAACCGCCGCAATTTTGTACGGCGAACGCATGAAGTTCTGGAAGAAATCGCCAATCAGAATCGCAAGCTGGTCTTCTTTGTCGACGACAATTTCCTGTCCAATCACGAAGCGGCAAAGGCATTCTTGCGCGAATTGGTTCCACTACGAATTCGCTGGGTATCGCAAGCCTCGTTGGACATGACGAACGACCCAGAATTGATGCGGCTGCTCGTCGACAGCGGCTGCTTGGGGAACGTGATTGGATTTGAATCGCTCAATCCTTACAATCTTCAGCAGATGAAGAAAGGTCCCAACTTTCTTGTCTCGAGCAAACGCAAGCCATTGCGCGACGGTTGGGACTACTATGAACGCGCCGTCCAGATTCTTCGTGATCATCACCTGCAAACGTGGGCGGCGTTTACGTTGGGGCATGATCATGATACGCTGGCCTCGATTCGGGAGACGAGCGATTTCGCTGTGCACCACAAGTTTTGCTTCGCGGCATACAACATTCTCATGCCGTATCCCAATACTCCGTTTTATGCACGATTGCAGAGCGAAGGCCGGCTGCTCTACGACGGTTGCTGGTGGCTGCACCCCGATTACCGCTTCAACTACGCTGCGTTCGTGCCGCGCCACATGACCCCCGAAGCATTGACGGAAGCTTGTTGGCAATGCCGCAGAGTATGGAATTCACCGGCGTCCATCTTCAAACGAATGTGGGATTTCAAGACTCATTTGAGTTCGCCCGTGCGGTTGGCCGCCTACCTGCAGTACAATCCGATGTACGCCCGGGAAGCCCGCAAGAAACAAGGAATGTTGTTCGGTCTGTTTCGCCGAGCTCCCGGTAGTCGCGTCCCAGTACGTTCGTTTACGGTAGTGGACGACGCCAGAGTGTCATCGCGACCATGAAGCAATCGACCTTAAAACGTATCGTATTGATCTCTCCCAAAGGGCCCCTCTATCGACATCGAGGCGGTATTTTTGGTCGTTCGCTGCGGTACATGCCGTTGACGCTTCCGACTTTGGCGTCGTTAGTACCGGACGAGCTCGATATTGATGTGCGATGCGTGGACGAAGGGATTACGGATGTCGATCTTGGATTAAGTGCCGACCTGATTGGCATGACCGTTATCACGGGCACCGCGCCCCGTGCGTACCAGCTGGCCGCACACTTCCGCGGTCGCGGGATTCCGGTTGTCCTGGGGGGCCCGCATATCACCCTGATGCCCGACGAAGCTGCCCAGTATGCCGATGCGATCGTCGTCGGCTACGCCGAGATTACGTGGCCGCAGTTGTTGCGCGATTTTTTCAGCGGGTCGATGCAACATCGATATGATCAAGGTGCCGATTTTCGCCTTGGCGGCTTTCCGCTTCCCAATCGTACGGTCTTGCCCGAACGACGATATCTGACCGCAAACGTCTTCGAAGCGACGCGCGGCTGTGTTCACAACTGCTCGTTCTGTGTCGTCCCAGCTGCGTGGGGGCGGCGTCCCTGGCAAAAACCCGTAGAAGAAATCGTCGACGACCTGCGACGACAAAACGCACGGCAGGCCATCTTCGTGGACTTGAATCTGATCGCCGATCGCGAATATGCCGCCAGGTTGTTCCAATCGCTGATTCCCTTGCGTATCCAATGGTATGGACTGGCGACCACACTGCTTTGCAATGATCTGCCCCTGTTGGACTTGGCGGCCGATAGTGGCTGTCGTGGTTTGTTGATGGGGCTGGAATCGATCTCTCCACAAGCGCTGCGAGATTCGCACAAGAGCTTCAATCGACCGGAGGATTACCCGCGAGTCGTCGAGCACCTGCATCGACGGGGCATTGCCCTGCAAGGCTGTTTTGTATTCGGTGCGGACGATGATACGCCCGATGTATTCCTGCGGACGGCGAAGTTTGCCTTGGAATGTGGCATCGACCTGCCGCGATTCGCGATCCTCACACCGTTTCCCGCTACCGAGTTGTTCTTCCGCATGGATGCTGCGGGACGGATCATCACACGTAATTGGGAATACTACGATGGCCAACACGTTGTCTTTCAACCTGCGCAATTGACGGTTAACCAATTGCAGGATGGGACCGAGATGGCCTGGAAGTATGCCTATTCCTATGGCAATATCG
>JAGQPD010000721.1 GCA_020426865.1 Planctomycetales bacterium | reverse complement strand
ATACGTGGATTGAAGAAGGAGATTTCTCCGCTATTGAACGAGTACGGGTTAGTGATCACCGAGCTTTCTGAGGACGACGGTACGAGTTCCGCGTTAAGCGTTGCCTGTCAATGTGACGCGGTGCTCTTGGCCGTAGAGGCGGAAAAGACTCGCAGCGAAACCATCGAGCGGCTCAAGCGCGACTTGGAGAGCGCCGGTGCGAACTTGATTGGTTGTGTCGTGTACGGTGAGCGGCGGTATCTCCCGGTCTGGTTGCAGAAACTGATTTAGAGTGAGGATATTGTGTATCAGTCGAGTATGGAATTAGCTGACGTTGCGGTGGCAAATAGCACCCTTCGTGAGGACGACGGGAGCATCGCTGTGCGAAATGGCGACGAGTCGAAAGCGGACGCATGTGCTTTCGCGGTCGAATGGTCGGATCCGACATGGAAAAGAGTGTTCGATATTGCGGGGGCGATTGCTGGTCTGATCCTCCTGTCTCCGTTGTTCTTGTTGGTCTCGCTGATCATTCGCGTGGGGACAGGCGGGCCCGTATTTTTTCGGCAGGAGCGGTACGGTTTGGATGGCGAACCCTTTGTCATTTGGAAGTTCCGTACATTGCGCACGACTGCGGATCAAGGGTTGCACGTAGATTATGTCAAGCAACAGATGCAAAGCAATGGCGGAATGACCAAGTTGTCTCGTGATGCCGAAATGGTGCCCTTGGGAAAATGGATGCGCAAGCTGGCGATTGACGAGTTACCACAGCTGCTAAATGTATTGACGGGCGAAATGAGTCTGGTTGGGCCACGTCCGGACGTGATCCTGCCGGCCGATTATGCTCCCGCCCACCGTTGCCGGTTTCACGTCAAGCCGGGAATGACAGGACTCTGGCAAGTTAGTGGCAAGAACCGCACCACGTTTCAGGAGATGATGGAGCTTGATGCAAGGTATGCACATCAGTGTTCGTTATGGCTGGATACCTTCATTCTTGCCAAGACGCCATGGGCCATCCTGGGGCAACTGTTGGCGGCGACGAGTTGACGAGCAAGCGGTCGCCGTTACGAGCAAAGCAAGAACTTCTTCGCGGGGGTGAGATAAACAGTCATGTCGAACGTTCGAATTGGTGTTGTCGGGTTGGGATACTGGGGGCCGAATCTGGTTCGTTGCCTGGCGCGGAACCCGGCCTGCGATGTGACGTATGTATGCGACCGCGATGCGTCGCGGTTGAAGAATATCGCTTCACAGTTTCCTGCGATTCGTCCCACGGATGAAATAGACGATGTCCTGTCGGGCGACGACGTGGATGCCGTGGTGATCGCCACGCCGACCAAAACGCATTTCGCGATGGCCAAATCGGCGCTGGCCCACGGAAAGCACGTATTTGTCGAAAAGCCGCTGGCGACGAATTCGGACGAATGTCGTGAGCTGATCGAGCTGGCTGATCTAAAGGGGCTGACACTATTTGTCGGTCACGTGTTTTTGCATTCGTCGCCCGTCAACAAGCTGCGGGAGCTGATTCGCACGGGAGCACTCGGAGACATCTATTACATCAGTTCGAAACGGTTGAACCTGGGGCCCGTTCGCCGCGACGTCAATGCCCTGTGGGATTTGGCCCCCCACGACGTGTCGGTGATGATCGATCTGTTGGGCACGTCGCCCTTGGCGGTCAGTTGTTGTGGCTCGTCGTACTTGAATGCGGGAATTCAAGATGTCTGTAATTTGACGTTGCACTTCCCCGGGGACCGCTTGGGGATCGTCCACGTTAGTTGGCTCGACCCGCGCAAGGACCGTGAGATGACCGTGGTGGGAAGCGAGAAAATGGTCGTGTACGACGATTTGGAGCCGCTGGAGAAGATCAAAGTATATGACCGAGGCGTGGAAGCACCTCCCACCAACAGTTTCGGCGAATTCC
Source organism: Planctomycetales bacterium (assembly GCA_020426865.1). Classification (GTDB taxonomy): domain Bacteria; phylum Planctomycetota; class Planctomycetia; order Pirellulales; family Pirellulaceae; genus JAGQPD01. The sequence continues at coordinate 9,454 of JAGQPD010000721.1, read as the reverse complement.
AGTACAGCTACCGCTACGGCGATATGTACAGTCCGCGATTGGAGCAATTCGAACCGCTCGCCGCCGAATGTAACGATTTCATTCGGGCGATCACCGACGGCGGTGTCCCGCTTACCGATGGAATCAACGGACTGCGAGTCGTCGAGGTGCTGGAAGCGGCGGGTGAGTCGCTACGGTTGGGAGGGTCATGCGTGCGAGTACCCCATTGGAGTCGAACCGACAGTCATCTCGTGAGGAAGCGTGCGCGGCCGGCGTCGATCGCCGCGGGTTAGCTGCCAATACGGGCGTGGCGGGTGACGAGGTGGCGGGGGACGAAATGGCAGTTGAGAACTAGTGATTCGGGTGGCGGGACGTGGCGGACTTTTATCAGCATCCAACGGCATTGGTCGAATCGGAAACGATTGGCAAGGAAACTCGCATTTGGGCTTATGCTCACGTAATGAAGGGGGCCTCCATCGGTGCACGAGTCAACCTGGGCGACCACGCGTTCGTGGAGTCCGGCGCGGTGGTGGGGAACAACGTTACTGTGAAAAATGCGGTCTGCATCTGGGATGGGATTGTCATAGAAGATGACGTGTTTGTGGGACCTCGCGTGACATTTACCAATGATCGATATCCAAGGTCGCCACGTATGGAGTCAGTGCGAGATCGCTATGCCCGCGTGGAAAACTGGCTTTGCAGGACCATCGTGCGAAAAGGGGCTTCGATCGGGGCGTCGGCCACGATTGGACCCGGTGTCGAGTTAGGTGAGTTTTGTATGGTGGGGGCAGGGGCCTTGGTGACTCGCGATGTTCCGGCCTACGCCTTGGTCGTTGGGACCCCTGCGGTGCGAGTTGCGGACGTTTGCAACTGCGGTGTGCCGTTGCCGGGAAGCCACGACCTGTCGGACTGTGCAAGCTGCGGCCAAACGGCCCAGATGCGTGTTCTACGTGTGATTTGAGAAAGACGATTTGAGAGAAAATATGTTGCAGCGACCCATGATGATTCCACTGGTTGATCTTGCCACTCAATCCCGGGCGATAAAGGACGACGTATTGCGTCGCATTGGGGATGTCATCGACGCTGGTCGTTATATCCTGGGTACTGAAGTTGGGCAGTTCGAGGAGCAATTCGCGGAATACTGTCAGGTGCCACATTGTATTGGCGTCGCCAATGGAACGGATGCCATTCATCTGGCGCTGCGGGCACTGGAGGTTGGCCCGGGTGACGAGGTGATTACGGCCGGCAACTCTTTTGCCGCGACAGCCTTCGCGATTGCCTACACGGGTGCCCAGGCAGTATTCGTTGACGTCGACCCGACAGACTTCAATATCGACCCGACATTGATCGAGGACGCGATCACTCAGCGAACCAAGGCCATCATTCCGGTGCACCTTTACGGCCAGCCTGCTCGGATGTGGGAGATCAGGGAAATTGCCGACCGCCACGGGTTGAAGGTTGTTGAAGACGCCGCTCAGGCGCACGGAGCGGAAATCGGCAGCCAGCGTTGCGGTTCATTTGGCGACATTGGCTGCTTCAGCTTCTATCCGGGAAAGAACCTGGGAGCCTTCGGTGATGGCGGGGCAGTTGTAACCAAGGATGCTGCCTTGGCCGATCGACTGAGACTGCTCCGCAACTACGGTCAAAGGGTCAAGAACCAACACGATCTCCTGGGTTACAACTGCCGCTTGGATACGCTCCAGGCGTGTGTGTTATTGGCGAAGATGCAGCACATCGAGTCGTGGACGGTTCAGCGCCGCCAGGTTGCCGCCTGGTATCGCGAGGAATTGGCAGACATTGAACTGATCCTGCCGTCGGAAAACGATGACATGCGTCACGTATATCATTTGTTCGTCGTCAGGCATGCTCAGCGAGACGCGTTGTTGGCCTATTTGGCGGAGAATGACATCTTTGGCGGCATTCATTATCCGAATCCGCTGCCGACCGCGGTGCCGTTCGTCGATGCGCCAACGTATCCCTTTGAAGTTCCCGTTTGCACCAAGTTGTCGCAGGAAATACTTTCCTTGCCCATGTATCCGGAGATGACCCGTGAACACGTCACGCAGATCGGTCAGACCATACGGAGCTTCATCACGCGTGAAGTTGCTCGTGTGTAGCGGATTTGTGTTAGCGGATGATTGAGAGAGGGTACCGAGGAGTTTCCGGTCGCCATGTCGAGTGTCTTATCTGTTGCCGAAAGCGACGTGAAACTGTCGTCAACCCAGAGGGTGGCCCTCTGGCGGTTTTCTGAGTTCGTTCGCTTTTGGTTGCCGACCTTCCTGCTGGGCCTGTTGGCCATGCAAGCGGCCACTCGCTTGGAATATGCGCAATTTGGCGCCGACAAGGTTTATCACGACGAAGCAGTAGAGGTGTCGTCCTCCAATCGGCTTCGACAGATCGGTTTTCTCAGCTTTGGGGCACTTGGCGCATACCTGTTGATTCGGCGAGAGAAAGAACACGACAAGAATGTCTATTGGCCGATTATTCTTTGCACCGTCCTGACGACTGGCTTCATCTGTTTGAGTGTCGTGTGGTCGGACGACCCAAATACAACACTCAAGCGGTCGATCTTGATTTCGTGCATGCTGGCTGGTGCAGTAGGATTGGGCAGCGTCTGGCGAATGCGCGACGTGGGTTACGCAATTGTCATACTTTCCAGTCTCTTCCTGACGTTGGGAGTCGCTGCGGAGATCTACTACGGAACGTTTCTGGCGGGGGTCGACTATCGGTTTTGCGGTATTTTTCATCCTGCAAAACAGGCATTCAGTTGCGCACTGCTCCTGTTGGCCAGTTGCTCCCTCTATCAACTTGAGAAACGCAAGTTGTTCCTGGTAATTGCGTGCGTAGCGTTTATTTTCCTGGTGTTGACCAAGGCCCGCACCGGTACCGCCGCGCTGTTGGTGGCCGCCGCCTGGTTTTGGTGGCATTACCTTTCCTCGCGCACTATCCTCCTTTCCGTCTGGGGCACTTGTGTGGCAGTCGCCGTTGCCTTGATCGTACTGGGAGGGATTGGCGGTGATGTCAGTCTGGAGACGATTGCGAGGATGGGACGCAAGGATGAGCTTGCTGACCCTACGAAGCTGACGGGCCGACTGCCGATCTGGAGCGAGGCGATGGAACTGTTTGCCGATCGCCCGTTATTTGGATATGGATATGGTGCGTTTTGGATACCGCAACGAGTTCGGCATTTTGAACGGTTGACTGGTTGGGCGTTTAGCCATGCACATTCCGGGTACATCGAGACATTGGTAAACCTGGGAGTTGTTGGATTATTTTTAGGGTTATCGACGGTGCTCGTGACATTCCGACGCTGTTTGCGTCTCATAGCTCGGCACGATCTGGTACTGGCCCGATTCGCCTCTGCCGTACTGATATTGGCAATCATTGGCAACATTTCGGAATCAGCGTTTATTGCTGACGGCTACGAAGTTCTTGTCGCATTGACGACAATTGCACTGGTTGGTTTTCAGGGCACGCCCGTGGCGGAGGAGTTGGCGTCATGAGTTCCGTGCGGGGCCGAGTAGCGAAGATCAAACGCAATGCGATTGCGTTACTGGGGGGGGACGTCGCCAACCGGGCGAGCACCTTCGCGGTGTATGCCATGCTGGCGCCATATGGATTGCGAGAATTCGGACAACTGTCGTATGGCTTGACACTGCTCTATACATTTCATGTATTCGCGGCGGCGGGGTTGCCGACTTCCGTCACTCGTGCAGTCGCGAGAAATCCTCGGCGAGCACGGCGGGTTTTGTATCATGGGTATGTGGCGGCAGCGATCCCCTCGCTCGTTTCCGCCGGATGCATGTCACTATTTGCGCTTGTCATGGGCTATCCCGTCGATACCGTGGTCGTTATTGCGCTGCTGTCACTGGCAATCATTCCGTACGCGATGACGATGATCACGGAGGCTGTGATCCGGGGACGAGAGGACATGCACCTGATTGCCCTGGCCAATATCCCTGGGAACGCGGCAATGCTGGGTGCCGCCTACGTGACTCTGAAGTTGGGATACAGCGTGTGGGGATTGGCAATAGTAATCGTGTTGTCACGCTTGTTGACCTTGCTCGTCGTGCACTGTCTGTTCAGTTGGAGTTGCCGGGACAGTCGGCACGTACGGCGCATCCGCTGGCGATTTGCGTGGGGCTTATTGCGACGCTCGATGGTGTTTCTCGGTTCCGATAGCGTCAACGTCATCTGGGCCTCGTTGGATATGGTCATTCTGTCGAAATTCGCGACGGAACGCGAGATTGGGCTACTTGGTTCGTCGTTTCAAATGCTGCAGCCTATCCTGGTCCTCTATCGATGTATTGGCGTTAGTTCATTCCCTGCCTTGTGCGATGCGGCCGTGCGCGGCGGGCAACACATTGGTGAGTTGAGCCAAACGTTGATTAGGTTTCTGCTGCGGCTGGGCGTTCCGGCGACCGTGGCGGTGTATCTCTTGGCGCCCGATGTGTTAACGACGGTCTACCGCAACGAGGACTTCGGTTCGGGTGCATTTGTCCTTCAGACGTTGGCGTTTACGCTATTGCTTGACCCACTGAATCCCGTGTTGGGGCATGCACTGTGGGCGATGTCCCGCGAGACGATCGTGTTGAGAATCGTGATTGTCAATTTGATCGTCAATGCCTGCGTCGGGTTCGTACTGATCAGCCAGTTTGGGTTAGCGGGTGCTGCCGGCTCGGTTGTGGTCTCGAGTGTTACTAATCTGGCACAACACTACTACTTCTTTCGTACGGAGGTCTATCCGCTGCGACTTTGGCGAGAGCTTATCAAGTTGCTGCCGGCCACGATCGCGTTATTGGGTTGTGTGGCGTTAGGGTGGGGCAGCACCTACTGTGCGTCGTCGATGCAAAGCGTTGCGGATGCGATAGGGCGGGTTGTGCCAGTAACCTGCCGAGGAAGTTACGTGGCGCTGGCGATCGGCCTGATTGCCTATGCCATCCTGGCATTTCCTGCTACTTGGGCCGACCGGTTGCCTCGAACGTTTTCCAGAGCGCTGCGAGCATAGTGTCGAATGTATGCGAATATATGCGAATGTATGCGACAGGACATAATGACAAATGAATAACGTCCATTCCTCAGCAGACGGCGGTAGCGTCAAGCGTCCGACTGATGATTCGGTGGATTGCCCGCTTACTGTGGTGATTATTGGTAAGAATGAAGAGCAGTTCATTGCCAGGTCGGTCGCGTCGGTTATCGAAGCGACTCGAAGCTTACCGGGAGCAGAAATCATTTACGTCGATTCGGCCTCCACGGACCGGAGTGTCGAGTGTGCCAGCAAGTATCCGATCCGCATCCGACAGCTACGTCCGGACTGGCCGTTGTGTGTGGCAGCCGGGCGATACACCGGGTACGTGCATTCGCACGGCCGTCATATATTTTTTCTAGATGGTGACGCGGAAGCCGACCCGCACTGGTTGGCCAAGGCAGTGCGCTTTCTTGACGATTCGCCGCAATACGGAGCTGTGGCGGGAGTGTTGGACGAAGAGTACATGACGCGCGAAGGCGTGCGAGTAGGAGGATCCGCCAACGTCTTCAAACAGAATCTGCATGTTAGAGTGGAAGAACGGAGGGCGTTGGGGGGGATTGCCTTGTATCGCCGAGAGTCGCTGGAAAGGGCAGGTACCGTGAATCCACACTTGCCGACGGGAGAGGACGATGAGCTATGCATGCGAATTCGCAATGCCGGTTGGAAGGTCGCTCGACTGGAAGGACGCATGGCCGTCAAGTATACCGAGAAACGCGAAACGCTGTACGAGGTACTACGCCGCTGCCGCACGAGCATGTACGACTATGGTGCCGTCATCCGTTATAGTTCAACGTACGGAGCGGGTTGGCAGTACAGTCGTGAGATGATCCCGTACGTGTTGAGCTTCAGTGCCGTGATCGTCACGCTGTTGTTCGCCTTGCCCGCTGCCATCATTTTTCACAAGCTATGGCTGTTGTCGCTGGTGCTGGTCGCTGTCATCGGTATGGTGGTCGTTAAGAAAGGTGGACTGCGAGACGCAATGTTATCGATTGCTGTGCGGAGTGTCAGCACTTATCGCACGGCGGTGTCATTTTGTCGGACCAGGCCGAAGCCGGTCGAAGCGTATCCCACCGATGTAATTGTTGTTCAATAGTCGCTTTCAGTAGTCGCTGAACTGAGTACCTGCCCGATGTGTGGAATTGTTGGAATCGTTGATCCGCATTGCAGTGCCGAGCAGACGCTGCGCGTCCTGCAACGCATGACCGATGTGATCGTGCACCGCGGACCCGATTCGGGCGGCCACATTTTCGGTGACGGCATGGGAATCGGCATGCGGCGTTTGAGTATCATCGACGTAGCCGGGGGGCAACAGCCGATCGCCAATGAATCCGGCGACATACATGTCGTCTGTAACGGCGAAATCTACAACTTTCAGGAAGTGCGAGCCACACTAACTGCTTGCGGGCACCAGTTTGCGACTGGTTCGGATGCCGAAGTGATCGTACATGCATACGAAGAATATGGTGACGATTTTGTTGAACATCTTCGCGGGATGTTCGGACTGGCGGTGTGGGATCAACGGCGACGGCGAATCGTTGTTGCACGCGATCGCCTGGGAAAGAAACCGCTGTTCGTTGCTCAGAAAGGTGAATGTTTCTACTTTGCTTCCGAAATGAAGTCGTTGCTTCAGGCCTGCGACGGACTAGCGGAACCAGACTATCGGCGATTGGGGCAGTTTCTGCAATCGGCCTTTATCTACGAGCCCAATACGATCTACCGGCACATCCAGCGACTTCCGGCAGCTCACTATGGCGTGTGGGAGAATGAGCGGTTTTCAATTCGACGGTATTGGTCAGCCGATTTTCGGGATGAGGAAGGTGTAAGCTTCGATCGATGGGTCGAGCAATTGGATGCTGCCCTGGCGGACGCCGTGAAAGTAAGACTGCATAGTGAGGTACCGTTGGGGGTCTTCCTCAGTGGCGGACTCGACTCGAGTGCGGTCGTGGCCTATGCACACGCTGCCGGGCTGAAGCCATTGAAGACATTTACCATTGGTTTTGATCGCGCTGAGTGGGACGAGTCTGATGACGCTCGCCGGGTTGCCGATCATTTTGGCACGGAACACCATCTGTTGAGGTTGCACGAATCGGAAATCAGCAATTCGTTCGTCGAAACGTTACAAGCGATCGTCGAGCACTGCGACGAGCCATTTGGCGATGCATCGGCCATTCCTACGTATCACGTCTCGAGATTGGCTCGGCAGCACGTTACGGTGATCCTCAGTGGTGATGGCGGCGATGAATTGTTCGCCGGTTATTCTTCGTATCGTGGTGCATTGTTCGCGGAGCGGTATCGCAAGTATGTGCCATACGCCATCGGCAGACACATCATCCCTGCCCTCGCTCAAACAGCAGCCGCGGTGCTGCCCGGACGCTGGCATTATCAGGCCTTGCGTGCCGCCAAAGTGTGTCGCGACAGCGCCCTGCCACTGATTATGGCGTATCGCGATAAGACGTCCATCTGGACCGTCGGACAATTGCGGTTGTTACTGACGCCGGACTTTGCTGAGCAAGCCGACTTTATGGGGGAGCAGTATCTGCCCGATCCGTTGTGGCGAGTGATGCAATCGGATCGCGAGTTGATCAGTCGCTTGACGGAAATCGATGTCCGAGGGTACATGCTGGATGACATCCTGGTGAAAGTGGATCGGATGAGCATGGCACATTCGCTTGAGGTACGATCACCGCTGCTAGATCACCGTGTCGTTGAGTTGGCGGCGCGAATGCCTAGCGATGCCAAGATTCGCGGTAACGCGGGAAAGTTGGTGTTGCGAAAGCTCATGCAGCGTCATTTGCCGGCGGCGACGCTGCGCAAACCGAAGCAGGGATTTAGTGTTCCATTGCGTGATTGGTTCCGCGGACGACTATCGTCCTTGGTCCACGATTATTTAGGTCCGGGAGGCTATTTGCCCGAAGGGATATTTTCTGCCCGGCAGGTGGCCAGGGTATTGGACGAACATCGGCAGGGACGGGTTGACCACGCGAATCGGCTCTGGCTGCTGCTGACGTTGGCGGCGTGGAACCGGCAGTATCAAAGTGGCGGTCGCGAAAGTGCGATGGCCAGTGTTTCGGCGGGCTCAGACGTGCCAGGGGCGGGACAATGAGTGGCGCTGATCGGTTGAGGGTACTGATGGTTTGCCCCGAGTTGCCAAGTGCGGCCAGTCCGGGCAGCATGGCACCGGCAGCACGGCAATTCCAGTCGTTGCGCGATCTTGGCGTTGACGTGCGCGTGTCGGACATGGGTGGTATACCGAAGCTGAAATACTTGCAGGCCATGCCACGGATCCGTCGGATGGCACGAGATGTCGATTTGATTCATGCTCATTTTGGATATTGTGGTTGGTTGGCCCGGTGTGCTCCGTCGCGACCGCTGGTGATGTCATTTATGGGCGACGACTTATTGGGAACGCCGTGCAACGCGGCGGGCGATTTGGAGTGGTTCAGTCGCGTGATGGTTTGGATGAATCGACGGTTGGCGGGGCGAGTTGACGCGGTAATTGTCAAGAGTGACGAGATGGCACGCGTGGTAACACCTGTGCCGTCAACGGTGATTCCTAACGGAGTCGACGTCGAGATGTTTCGTCCGCGGAAGAAGGAGGAGGTCCGCCATTCGTTGGGGTGGGATTCAGACGACACGTACGTGTTGTTTCCAGGCGATCCGGCCAATCCTCGCAAAGGTTATCAGTTGGCGTCGGGTACCGTGGAAATAGCGAGTACGGCATTGGGAAAAACCGTCAGGTTAGTGCCCCTTTGGGGAGTGTCTCCGGCCGAAGTGTCGAACTACATGTGTGCCTGCGACGCGATGCTGATGACATCCTTGATCGAGGGGTCGCCCAATGTGGTGAAGGAAGCCATGGCATGCAATCTACCGGTGGTTGCGGTTCGGGTCGGTGACGTCGCGGAGATGTTGACTGGCGTGGAGGGTTACGCGGTCTGCGAGCGAGATCCGTCGTTGTTGGCTCGCATGCTGGTGAAGACTCTCGCCAGCGGAGGCGAAGCGCACGGGCGTAGCGCTTTGTTGCGGCGTGGGCTGGATTTGACGAGTGTTGCGCGGCGAGTGATCGGGGTTTACGAGAGAGTGCTCGGTCGCAGAATATGGGTTGCCGAGGAGCGACGGGATGATCCAGGCTACACGGACGGGATGGATGCGATTCGCTCCAGCGGTGCTATTGCGAATCGTGTCTTGCCGACGGTAATGGGTGATTGACATGTGTGGTATCGCCGGGATCTACAGTTTTGATCGCAGCCGAGGGGCGTCACCCACCATCCTTGAGGGAATGCTGCAAGCGATCTACCATCGCGGACCGGATGAGGACGGCAGGTTGTGCGACGGAGAGGTGGCGATGGGGATGCGTCGTCTTAGCATCATTGACCTGGCCGATGGGACGCAACCAATCTATGACGAATCGGGTCGATACGGAATCGTATTTAACGGTGAGATATACAA